>NZ_VRVG01000079.1:0-25077 GCF_008040085.1 Methylobacterium sp. WL7
GCGACAGGATCATGGTGTTGATCGCCACCGACTTGCCCGAGCCGGTGGTGCCGGCAACGAGCAGGTGCGGCATCCGGGCGAGGTCGGCGATGATCGGCTCGCCGCCGATGTTCTTGCCGAGGCAGAGGGCGAGCTTGTGCTTGCTCTCGTAGAAGTCCGGCACCGAGAGCAGCTCCCGGAGATAGACCGTCTCGCGGGTCTCGTTCGGCAGTTCGATGCCGATGACGTTGCGGCCGGGGACGACCGCCACGCGGGCCGAGACCGCCGACATCGAGCGGGCGATGTCGTCCGACAGGCCGATGACGCGGCTGGACTTGGTGCCCGGCGCCGGCTCGAGCTCGTAGAGCGTCACGACCGGGCCGGGGCGCACCGCCAGGATGTCGCCGCGCACGCCGAAATCCTGCACCGTCTGCTGGAGGTTGAGCGCGTTCTGCTCCAGCACGTCGGCGTCGACTTCCTCGGCGCCGCTCTCGTCCGGCAGGGCGAGCAGGCCGAGCGAGGGCAGTTCGTAATCGGCGTTCTCGACGCTGGCGATCTCCAGGTGACGGCCGGCCGGGATCAGGTGCGCCCGGGGCGCCACCAGCGGCAGGGCGGCGGCGGGCACCGCGGCCAGCTGGGCGGCGGGCGCCTCGACCGGCTCCGGGGCGGCTTCGGCGTGAGCCGGCTCGGGCTCGGCGGCGGGCTCGGGCTGCGGCGCCATCTTGCCGCGCAGCAGAACGGTGCGCGGGGTCATCGGGATCACCACCCGGTCGGCGTCCGAGGGAACCCGGAGCGGATCGGCGGCCGCCGAGGCCATCGTGTCCTGGACCGGCCGGAACTCCGGCTGATGCTCGGGCGCGGCCACAGGGGCGGCCACAGGGGCGGCCATGACCGGCTGGCCGGCGGCGCGGATCGCCGCCCGGGCCGCCATGGCGCAGAGCGCGGGGGCGCGGCGGGGCGCCTCGGTGGCGGCGCTGCCGGGGCCGAAGACCAGCGCCAGGGCGGGCTTGGCCGGCAGGAATGCGTCCCGGATCGCCGCCGTCTCGGCATTCTGCAGGTCGGCCGGCTGGCCGTGATCCTGAGCGTTGTCCTGCCCGTTGTCCTGGCCGTCCGCCGGACGCGGGGGCTGGTCGAACCGCACGAGCCGGTCGAGAACGTAGACCGGGCGCGGCGGCTGCGCCTGCGCGGCCTCGTATAGCGGCTCGACCGCCGGCAGGTCGGCGACGGCCTGGGCCGCCGCGATCACCGGGACGGCCGCGACCGCGGTCTCGAAGCCGGCAGCCACGGGCTGGGTCGCCAGCGCGGCCCAGGCCTCCACGGACGACCCGTCGCCGGCATTCCAGTCGCTGCCGTCGAACCAGGGCTGGACCTCGGACCAGTCCGGCAGGTCGGACCAGTCGCGCGCGGGCGCCTCGGCGACGACCTCGGGCACGGCCGGCTCCGGGACAGGGGTCTGGACCGGCATTGGGCCCTGGACCGGGACCGGGGCGATCGCCGCCGTCGAAGCGGACAGCTCGACGCTTGGCCGAACCGGACGGCGGTCGGGGGTGCGGAAGTAGCGGACGCCCGGGGGCGCCACGAAGGGCTGGCGCCACAGCGGCACGACCCCGCCATCCTCGGCGAACTCGGTCGGGACGATCTCGGGCATCGCGGCCGGGGTCGCGAGCCGCGCCTGCTCGGCCAGGTCTCGCTCGGCCAGCTCCCGGGCCTCCTGCTCGCGGGCTTTGCGCTCGGTCTCGACGGCCTGCGCGGCCGCATGGGCCTCGGCGCGGGCACGCTCCAGGGCGACCCGCTCGGCCTCCAGGGCCCGCTGGCGACGCTCCTGCAGCACCGAATCGGGCGTCCGGGTCCAGCGCGCCGCCGGGGCGGCGGCGGCCTGGACCGGGGACGCGGGGAGCGAATCCTCGGGGGCGATCGAGGCGGGCCGGCGCGGCTGGCGCACCAGCACGCCCGGGGTCGAGGCGCTGCGGTCGATCCGGCTCTCGAAGCGCGGCTCGTCGAGCGCGTCGAGGCTCGCCCGGTCGTCGAAGACCTGGTCCGGCCAGACGTGCTCGGGGGGCGCCGAGGCGCCGGCGCGCGGGCCGCGCTCGAAGCCGTCCCGTCCGACCATGGCGGCCGGTGCGGTCAGCCAGCTCGGCTCCGCCCGGCGGCCGGGAATTCCGTAGGCCGGTCGGGCGGGCAGCCCGGCCGGAGAGCCGGACAGGCGGCGGGCGAGGCTCGCCCGCAAGGCCATCAGCCGGTGCGCCAGGGCGCCGAGCGACAGGCCCGAACGGTCGCCGCCGCGGACGGGGCGGGCTGGGTCACGGTGAGAGTACGGAGGCCGTCCCGATGCGCGCATGGGTTCTCGAACGATACTCGAAACAGGGATCCGCCAGTGGCCGGCGGGCTGCCCCGAGTTAGACCAATTGTCGTTAACGGAGGCTTGTCGCGCCCCCGCGGGCCGGACACCACGATGGGATTTTCGGCCTGTTCCCGGGCTGCGTGGGGGCCATCCAACATCGTCATTGCGAGCAGCGCGAAGCAGTTTCCCGCGAGTGGCGGATCCCCGGGTTGTTTCGCGGCGCTCGCGATGACGGTGGAAGCGTATGCGTCGCCGGGGCGTGGCCGCGCACCATATGATACCGGCAGCCACCCCTCACCCGGACAGGCGCCCGTGACCCAGCCGACTTCCGCCTCCCCCGCCGACCTCCAGGCGCGCTTCCGGTCCCTGTACCGTCACGGCTTCGCCCGGGTGGCGGCCTGCACCGGGCGCAGCCATCCCGGGGATCCCGACCGCAACGCCGACACGGTGCTCGACCTCGCCCGGACCTGCCACGAATCGGGGGCGGCGCTCGCGGTCTTCACCGAGCTCGGGCTCTCGGCCTACGCGATCGAGGACCTGCTGCTGCAGCAGACCCTGCTCGACGCGGTCGAGGCCGCCACCGACCGGGTGGTCGCCGAATCGGCGGCCCTGCGGCCGCTGCTGCTGGTCGGCGCGCCCCTGCGCTGGCGCCACCGGATCTACAATTGCGCCCTGGCGATCCAGGGCGGCCGGCTCCTCGGCGTGATCCCGAAGACGTTCCTGCCGAACTACCGGGAGTTCTACGAGAAGCGCCACTTCGCCTCCGGGGCCGGGATCGCGGGCGAGACCATCCGGGTCGCGGTCCACGAGGCGCCGTTCGGCACGGACCTGCTGTTCCCGGCCGAGGACCTGCCCGGCCTCGTGGTCGGGGTCGAGATCTGCGAGGACCTGTGGGTGCCGGAATCCCCCGGCATGCGGGCCGCGCTCGCGGGCGCCACGGTGCTCGCCAACCTCTCGGGCAGCCCGATCACGGTGGGCCGGGCCGAGTCGCGGGCGCTGCTGTCCCGCGCGGCCTCGATGCGGGGCGCCTGCGCCTACGTGTACGCCGCCGCCGGCCAGGGGGAATCCACCACCGACCTGTCCTGGGACGGCCAGACCAGCGTGGACGAGCTGGGGGTGCGGCTGGCCGAGGGCCAGCGCTTCCCCACCGGCCCGGTGGCGACGCTCGCCGACATCGACCTCGACCTGATCGCGCAGGACCGTCTCCAGGCCGGCAGCTTCGACGACAACGTTCCGGGCAGCCCCCTCCCCTACCGGCGGATCGGTTTCCGGCTCGATCCGCCGGCCGACGATCTCGGCTTGATCCGGCGGATCGAGCGCTTCCCGTTCGTGCCCGCCGACCTGTCCCGGCTCGCCCAGGATTGCTACGAGGCCTACAACATCCAGGTGGCCGGGCTCGCCCAGCGGCTGGAGGCCACCGGCACCCGCAAGGCGGTGATCGGCGTCTCCGGCGGCCTCGATTCGACCCACGCGCTGATCGTGATCGCCAAGGCGTTCGACCGCCTGGGCTACCCGCGCTCGGACATCCTGGCCTACACGCTGCCGGGCTTCGCCACCTCGAACGCCACCAAGACCAACGCCCACGCGCTGATGAAGGCTTTGGGCTGCACCGCCGCCGAGATCGACATCCGCCCGGCGGCCCGGCAGATGCTGGCCGACATGGGCCACCCGTTCGCGCGGGGCGAGGCGGTCTACGACGTGACCTTCGAGAACGTGCAGGCGGGCCTGCGCACCGATTACCTGTTCCGCCTGGCCAACCAGGCGGGCGGACTGGTGATCGGCACCGGCGACCTCTCGGAACTGGCGCTCGGATGGTGCACCTACGGGGTCGGCGACCAGATGAGCCACTACGCGGTCAACACCGGCGTGCCCAAGACCTTGATCCAGCACCTGATCCGCTGGGTGATCAGCCAGCGCGAGGTCGGCGCGGACGCCAACCACATCCTCCAGGCGATCCTCGACACCGAGATCTCCCCCGAGCTGGTGCCGGTGGACCAGGACGACAGCCCGCAGAGCACCGAGGCCACGATCGGCCCCTACGCGCTCCAGGACTTCAACCTGTTCTACACGCTGCGCTACGGGCTCCGGCCCTCGAAGATCGCCTTCCTGGCGCTGCACGCCTGGGGTGATATCGCGCGCGGCCACTGGGCGCCGGACTTCCCCGAAACCAAGCGGGTCGCCTACGACCTGCCCGAGATCCGGCGCTGGCTCGGGGTGTTCCTGAAACGGTTCTTCGGCTTCAGCCAGTTCAAGCGCTCGGCCCTGCCCAACGGCCCGAAGGTGTCGGCGGGGGGCTCGCTGTCGCCCCGGGGCGACTGGCGCGCGCCGTCCGACGGCTCGGCGCGGATCTGGATCGCGGAGCTCGACCGAAACGTCCCTGAAACGTGACCGTCACAAACTCGGCCGATTGTGCCATTATGGCTACGGTCAAGCCGATTCTTCGCATCGCGATGAGCCGGCAGACGGGGCGGCCAAGCGGAGGGACTCCGATGCGAAGCTACAACCTGTTCCAGCTCAAGGCGGTCGAGGGCCTGTGCTGCGCGGTGCCGGAGGCCAGCACCGTGCCGCCGTTCATCGGCGCCGGCCGCTGGACCTTCGGAGGCAAGCTCGACGGCGCCAGCCGGCAGCCCCTGGATTTCGACGACCGGGCCGCCGACACCGCCGTGCGCTTCAACGGCTTCTACCTGTTCCAGACGGTGGACCGGCGCTTTATCAGCTGAATAGGCCCGAGTACGGTATCTCGGCCAGGAATCCTTAAGAGCTGGCCGGCACACTGATCCGCATGACGGAGCTTCGCAAAGAGACGCGCCAGAGGGTCTTCCTCAAGGGGCGCATCGTCTTCAACAACGGCTCGTCGAGCTTCGACTGCCTGGTGCGCGACCTCTCGGCCTCGGGCGCCCGGCTGGTCCTGAGCGACGCCACGACCCTGCCGCAGGCGTTCGACCTCTACATCCCGCAGCGGGACCGGACCTACCGGGCCAGCCTGTGCTGGCGCCGGGAGGACGGGATCGGCGTGGTGTTCGAGGAGCCGGCCCGGGTGGCCCCGTCCGCCATCGATACCGAGGCCGCCCTGCGGCAGCGGATCAGCGAACTCGAAGCCGAGAACGCCGCCCTGCGCCGGCTCATCGCCAGCGCGGCCTGAACCGGGATCTCAAAGGGCACGCCCTTTGGCGGGGTTCAAGGCAAGACTCTGGATCTGGCCCTTGAGGCATCCGGCGCGGTCTGCACGGTCCTTTTCCCGGGCGCATGCAGCGCCAGCGGAATGCGACCCGGGACCCAGCACACGACGGCGCGAAGCGTCCGTCCGATCGACCTGTGCCGCTGGCGCGGCGCTTCGTGTGCTGGGTCCCGGATCAGGTTCCGCTTCGCTTCACCTGTCTGGGAAAGGGGCGCGCGTGGCCAAACACCTTGAAAGCGCTGCGTCAACGGCCTTGTGAAATCGGGACTTTCAGCGCCCGGCTTCCAAAGCCGCCCGGATCCGGGCCGCGTGCTCGGCCAGCACCGCGTTGTCGGCCATCCCGCCCTCGTGGCGCTTCAGCGGCACGCCCTCGAACCGGGGGATGACGTGGATGTGCAGGTGGAACACGGTCTGCCCGCCCGCCGGCTCGTTGAACTGGAACACGGTCAGGCCGTCCGCCTCGAACGCCGCCTTCACGGCCCGGGCCACCGTCTGGACGCTCGCCATCAGGGAAGCCAGGGCGGCCGGGTCGGCGTCGAGCAACCCGCGGGACGGCGCCTTGGGGATCACCAGGGTGTGGCCCTCGCCCTGGGGCATCACGTCCATGAAGGCCAGGGTGTCCGCATCCTCGTAGGCGCGGTGGCACGGGATCTCGCCCCGCAGGATCTTGGCGAAGATGTTGTCGGGGTCGTACTGCGCGTCGGCCATGCGTCCTCCAAGGCGTCCTGATCGATCTCAGCTTGCACGGGGCACCCCCACGCGTCCACACGGGAACCGCTGCCGCACGGCAACGCTTGGGTGGCGAGGTTTGGCGGCGGACACGGAGGCCGGGATGGCGCACGAGAGCACGGGAGCGATCTACGCGGCGGCGGGAGCGAACCTCGCCATCGCGGCGGCGAAGTTCGTCGGCGGCGCGCTCACCGGCTCGACCGCGATGCTCGCCGAGGGCGTGCACTCGGTGGTCGACACGGCCAACCAAGTGCTGCTGCTGGTCGGCATGAAGCGGGCCAAGAAGCCGGCCGATGCCCGCCATCCGTTCGGCTACGGGCGCGAGATCTACTTCTACGCCTTCGTGGTCGCGCTGATGATCTTTTTGGGCGGCGGCATCTTCGCCATCTACGAGGGCGTCGAGCGGGTCCGCCACCCCTCGCCGGACGCGGACGCCCATGTCTTCGGCTACACGCTTCCGGGCATCTGGGTGAACGTCGCGATCCTGGGCTTCGCCATCGTGGCCGAAGGCTTCTCCTGGTTCGTGGCGGTGCGCCAGTTCTGGGCCGAGAAGGGCCAGAACTCGGCGATGCGGGCGATCCGGCGCAGCAAGGATCCGACCCTGTTCACGATCCTGGCCGAGGACACCGCCGCGCTGATTGGCCTGCTGATCGCGTTGGTGGGCGTCGTCCTGGCCTATTGGCTCGACAAGCCGAGCCTCGACGGCTGGGCCTCGGTGGGGATCGGGTTCGTGCTGGTCGGCATGGCGGTGTTCCTGATGATCGAGACCCACGGCCTGCTGATCGGCGAGGCGGCCGACCCCGCCGTGGTGGCGGCGATCGCGGACCTCGTGCGCGCCGAGCCCGGCGTGCTCCACCTCAACGAGGTGCTGACCCAGCATCTCGGGCCGACCGACATCCTGGTGAACGTCAGCATCGACATGGCCGACGACCTCAGCGCCGGGGAGGTCGAGGGCCTCGTCACCCGCCTCGACAAGGCGCTGAAGCAGCGCAACCCGGACGTGACGCGGGTGTTCATCGAGATCCAGCACCAGGCCGACCACGCGGTGCGGGCGGCGGCGTGACGGGGACCTGACCGCCCGGCCGACCCGCCGCGTCGTCGGGACCCAGCCGGTAGGTCGGCGCGTCCGCTCACGCCGTCCCGGCATCGCCTTCTGTGGCGGGGACTCTCATCTGCGTTGTGGCCGATGAAATCTGGCGACGGCAAAATCTATGCATGCCGCGCTACTATTTCGACATCTATGACGGCGGCGTCGCCCGCGATGACGAAGGCACCACGCTCGATGACCTTCCGGCCGTCCGCCAGCATGTCTTGCGCCTGCTCCCGGACATCGCGCGCGACGAGGTGCCGGACGACGGCGACCGCCGCACGTTCTCGGTGGTCGTCACGGACGAGGACGGCAAGCCGATCTACACCGCCACCTTGAGTTACACCGGCCCGTGGCTGCTGCGCTCAAGCGGGCCCCGATTCGGAGCGCTCGCCGACCCCGAACCGGTATCCGCTTCGGCGGCGGGCACGCCAAGCCCGTGCGCAGGATCGGTTTCACGGGGTTGAGTTGATCTATGTGAATTTCTCACGCGAGGCTTCCGCTCAAGCTCAGGCCTCGGTGACTGGGAGAGGCGTGCGCTTCCGTCGAGCAGACGAGACGGAGCGAGATGCAGCTGACGACGACCCATCCGCTAGCGATGCTCGTGGCGCGGTTGTCCCGGAACATGCCGATCTGCGATGCGGCACAGCGCGCCATCATGGCGCTGCCGGTCACCGTGCAGGCCCTGGAGCCGAACACCGACTTGATCCATCCCGGCGATCGCTCGGAGAGCTGCTGCTTCGTCCTGAGCGGCTGGATGGGGCGCTTCAAGCTGATGCAGAAAGGGGAGCGTCAGTTCCTGGCGTTCCACATCGCGGGCGACATCCCCGACCTGCAGAGCCTGCACCTGCCCACCGCCGACCTGGGCATCGGCGCCTTCACACAGGTGACCGTCGCCCTGATCCCGCACGGCGCCCTCCACGACCTGATGGTGCACCACCACGATGTGATGGCGGCGCTCTGGCGCGAGGTGCTGGTGACCGCCTCGATCACCAACGAGTGGATGATCGGGCTCGGCCGCCGGTCCGGTCCCAGGCGCCTGGCGCACCTGTTCTGTGAACTCTACGTCCGGCAGAAGGCGGCGGGCCTGGTCAAGGAGGACGGACGCTGCGCCCTCCCGATCACCCAGTCGGTCATGGCCGACGCGTTGGGCCTGACCCCCGTGCACGTCAACCGCATCCTGAGGGACCTGCGTGCCGAGAAGATGATCCAACATCGACAGCGCACGCTGACGATCCTGGACTGGGCGCGCCTGAAGGTCTTCGCGGAATTCGATCCGCGCTACCTGCACATGGAGCCGCAGCTGGTGTGAGGGACGCCCGAACGAACCGCGCGCCCCGACGATGCGGCGTCGGGCCGTGCGCGGCACCGACCGAGGCGGCAGGCCTGACTGGGCCAGGCGGGGCACGACGCCCTGCAGGCGTCGCGAAGACCGATCAGCCGCCGAGCCCGACCTGCGCGAGGCTCAGCGCCCAGACGCGCTCCTGAACGGATTCGTCCCGGCTCTCGGCCGACGAGGTCTTTGGCCGGGACCGTGAAAAGTAGCGGCCGGTGACGCCGTCGAGTTCGGGGGCGGTCGCCACGTGGAGCGAGGTCTCGGCGCCCTTGTCGGGCCTGCTCAGGAACGGGCGCATCAGCGACCAGGCGGTGCCGAACAGGCCGCCGGTGTTCTTGGCGAAGCCGGTGTTGATCACCCCGGGATGCAGGGCGTTGACCGTGATGCCGTCGGCCCGCACCCGCCGGGCCAGCGCGTAGGTGAACAGCACGTTGCCGAGCTTGGCCTGGGCATAGGCCCGCATCGCGCCGTAGCGCCGGGCGCCCTCGATGTCGGCGAAGTCGATGTGCCCGCGTTCATGGGCCGCCGAGGCGACGTTGACGATGCGCGGCTTAGCCCCGGCAGCCGCCGCGGCCTTCAGGGTGTCGAGGAGTTCGAGCGTCAGCAGTACGTAGCCGAGATGATCGAGCGCCCAGGTGCGCTCGATGCCGTCGACCGTAAGCGCGCGCCGGTCGAAGATCGCGCCGGCGTTGTTCACCAGCACGTCGAGGCGGGGATACGTCTCGCGCAGCGACCCGGCGAGCCGCCGGATCTCCCCCTGGCCGGACAGGTCCGCGACGTGCGGATCCACGACCGCCCCAGGGACCGCCGAACGGATCCGCTCCGCACACGCCCGCGTCTTGCCGGCATCCCGGCCGACGATGGCGACCCGCGCGCCGTCGCGCGCGAGCCCCAGGGCCGTCTCGTAGCCGATGCCGTTGGTCGCCCCGGTGACGAGGCAGACCGTGTCCCGCATCGCGTCCGCCACGCGGCTCAGAACACCGCCTGGCCGACCGCGAAGGCGATGACCACGATCACGATGGCGACCAGCAGGAACAGGCCGAACAGGATGCGCGCCAGCGAGCCCGCGCCCGAGGCGATGCCGGTAAAGCCGAGCCCGCCCGCGATCAGCGAGATCACGAAGCAGATGAGGGCCCATTTCAGCAAGGTCATCGCGTCACTCCGGATGCGCCCGAGGCACGGGCGAACTACAATCGATCCCTCAACCGGCCGCAAGCGAGACCGTTCCGCGCGCGCACGGCTCCGACAGCCTTTTATTCTTAGCGGCGGGGCCGGGTCGAGCCGTCGGCCGGCCTCGGCGGGGAAGAACGGCATCGGCCCCGCCAACGAAATTCTCGCTTAAAAGGCGAGATACACGGTCCGCGAACCGGCAAGGCCCGACGGGGACGTGGCACCGCAACTACAGACGAAGGTCATTGTTCCTGGCCAGAAGGGTTCGACGATAGCGAATTAACCGTTCGGAATATGTTTCGGACACACCGTCGCGGCGATTAGGCAGGGACAATAATTGTGCGCGCGCTTTCGATCCGAACTGTAGTCATTACCCTCGTGGCGATGCTGGGTTTTCTCGCCATATTCCTCGCTGGAATACAAATACTCAGAAGCAAATCGCGAATGGATATAGCAGATCAGGTGACGACCTTCATGGTCATCGATCGCAACTTGTTCGCGAGCCTCACGCAGGTTCGGATCGAGCGCGGCTACGGCCTCACCGCCCTGGTCAAGGAGCCCGAGGCCAACCGGAAGCACCGGCAACTCGCGCTCGATGCCCGCGCCCCGTTCAATGCGGCGGCCGACATCGCACTCGGACAACTCGGCGGCGTGGCGAATCCGGCGCTGCAGGCGAAGCGCACCGAACTGGAGGCCCTGGTGGGCGCGTGGCGGCAGCTGCGCCAGGCCCTGGACGCGGCCTTCGACCAGCCGGTGACGGCCCGCGACCCGGCCCTGCGCACGCGCATGGACGAACTCGGCAACCGCCTGCTCGCCGCGCTCGATGCCGCCTCCGACGCGACCGAGAGCGCGATCCAAGACCTCGACCCGGCCTATGGCAGCCTCATCGATGCCCGGGCGACGACGTGGCTGGCCCGCACCACCGACGGCCGCGCGGCGCTGGTCGTGAGCCAGATCCTGGCCGCCGACCGCGCCGCCACCCCTGATGACTGGGCGCAGCTGAACAGCGCCGACGCCCAGAACCGGACGGCCTGGCAGCTCGTCGGGCGCATGATCCGGGTCAACGGCTTCGACGGTTCGGTGAAGGAGGCCTACGACCGGGCGGATCGGCTCTACTATGCCGGGCCGGTGGGCGCGATGCGCAAGGCCGCCCTGACAGCGGTCTCCGAGGGGCGGACGCTGACGTTCCCCGTCGCCGACTGGGATGCCGGCGTGGTCGCGGGCCAGAGGGCGATCGTCGACGTCGCGCTGACGGTGATCGAGTCTGCCGTGGCCAAGGCCAGCGCCGCCTCCGCCGCGGCGAACCGGGATTTTCTCTCGGCCCTCGCGGTCATCGTGTTCGCGGCCGGCCTGGCGGCGGCCGGGATCCTGATCATGCAGGTGCGCGTGGTGCGCGGCCTGCTGGGGCTGGCCGGATCGATGCGCCGCCTTGCCGAGGGCGACCTCGCCGTGGCGGTCCCGGGCACCGGGCGCCGGGACGAGCTCGGCGCCATGGCCGGCGCCGTGCAGGTGTTCAAGGACAGCCTGATCCGCACGAAGGCCCTGGAGGAGGAGACGGCCCTGGCGCGCGCCTCGGCCGAGGAGCAGCGGCGCACCGCCATGCGCCAGATGGCCGACGCCTTCGAGCAGGCGGTCGGCGGGATCGTCGGCATGGTCTCGTCCTCGGCGACCGAATTGCAGGCCACCGCCCAGACGATGACCGCCACCGCGACCCAGACGGCGAGCCAGTCCACCACGGTGGCGGCCGCCGCCGAAGAGGCCGCCAGCAACGTCAACACGGTCGCGGCCGCCGCCGAGGAACTCGGCTCGTCGGTCCAGGAGATCGGCCGGCAGGTCGACGGCTCGTCGCAGCTCGCCCGCACCGCCGTGACCGAGGCGGACCAGACCGCCGCGATGGTGCAGGAGCTGAGCGGCACGGTCGCCCGGATCGGCGACGTGGTGGCGATGATCCAGGGCATCGCGGCGCAGACGAACCTGCTGGCCCTCAACGCCACGATCGAGGCGGCCCGGGCCGGAGAGGCCGGCCGGGGCTTCGCCGTTGTGGCGAGCGAGGTGAAGGCGCTCGCCGACCAGACCGCCAAGGCGACGGAGGAGATCGGCCGGCAGATCGGGCAGGTCCAGGCCGCGACCGGCCACGCGGTGTCGGCGATCGGCGGCATCGGCGGCCGGATCCGCGAGATCAGCACCGTGGCGGCCTCGATCGCCGCGTCCGTCGAGGAGCAGGGGGCGGCGACTCAGGAGATCGTGCGCAACGTCGGGCAGGCCGCGATGGGCACCGGCGAGGTGACCAGCAACATCGCGGGCGTCGCCGGTGCCGCCGAGGAGACCGGCGCGGCCGCCGCTCAGGTGCTGGCCTCGGCCTCCGAGCTGTCGCGGCAGTCCGAGCACCTCACGGCCGAGGTCCGGCGCTTCCTGGCGACCGTCCGGGCGGCCTAGGCCCGGGCTTTCCGGCGGGCTCCGCCCGTCGGCGCGGCTTGGGGACGAAGCCCCCCGAGCCGCGCCGCTCAGGCGGTCTTGGCCACCGGCTGGGCCGGCACGTCGGCGCGCTCCAGCATCATCTCGGCCAGCGTGTGATAGAGCCCGCCCCGGCAGATCGCCTTCGAGGCGGCGTCGGCGATGATGGCCGCGATCATCAGCGGGATCATCATCGTATGGTTCTGGGTCATCTCCGTGACGATGACGAAGCTGGTGATCGGCGCCTGCAGCACGCCGGTCAGGTAGGCGACCATCCCGATCAGCACGAGGGCGCCCACCGGCATGTCCGGCAGGAGGCCGTGCACCGTGCCGCCGATCCCGGCTCCGACCGCCAGCGAGGGGGCGAACAGGCCGCCCGGGATGCCGCTGATCGAGCTGAGCACCGTGGCGGCGAATTTCAGCGGCGCGTAGGTCCAGCCGGCGGTCGTGTCGCCGTGCAGGATCGCCCGGGCCTCCTCGTAGCCGGTACCGTACGCGGTGCCGTTCGAGGCCAGGCCGCACAGGGCGACGCACAGGCCGCAGAGTGCCGCGAAGACCACCGGACGCGCCCCGATCAGGCGCCCGGCCGCCCCCGGCAGGCCGCGGGCGAACAGGATGATCAGCCGGCTGAACACCCCGCCCGCGAAGCCGCCCAAGGCGGCCAGCAGCGGCACGATCCAGCTGGCCGCCAGCGGCAGCTCCGCCTGGCTGGTGCCGAAATACGTGTAGTTGCCGAGCAGCCAGAGGGAAGTGAGGCCCGCGGCCACGATCCCGGCGACGATCAGGCCGGACGAGCGCGCCTCGTAGGCCCGGCCCAGCTCCTCGATGCCGAACACGATGCCGGCGAGCGGCGTGTTGAACGCCGCCGCGACCCCGGCCGCGCCGCCCGCGAGCAACAGCCCCGGCAGGCGGTCCGGCGTCAGGCGGCCGAAGGCGGCCATGATCGCGGCGCCGACCTGCACGGTCGGCCCCTCGCGGCCGGCCGAGGCGCCGCAGAGCAGGCCGAGGAACAGGACCAGCACCTTTCCGCACGCCACCCGCGGCGAGATCAGCGAGAACCGGAAGCGCGCATCCCGGGCGTGCCGGGCGGCGATCACCTGCGGGATGCCGGACCCTTGCGAGTTCGGGAACACCGTCCGGGCGAGCAAGGCCGCGAGCGCGAAGCCCGCGGGCGTGAGCACCAGCGCGATCAGCGGCGAGGGCGCGGTGAGCCGCCGGAACCCGTCCTGCGCGAGGTCGGCGCCCTTGGCCATCAGCACCGCGGCCAGGCCGACGCAGATGCCGCCCGCGAGGAACAGCAGCCGCCCCCGCCAAAGCGGATAGGCCTCCCGCGAGGCCGAGCGCAGGCGCGTGATCGAACGGCGGTAGCGGGAGCGTTTCGGGCCCGACGCGGCGGGCTCTGTCGTCGTCGGCGCGTCCCGCATCTCGGTCATGAAAAGGCACTTCGTCCGCACAGCCGGAACCTGCGGTATAGCGTGGCTTGCGGGGAATGGGGCGCCCCCTCCCCCGCGCCGTTACGCCGGCACGGCGCCGACCGTCAGCCGATGCCCGAACACGTCCGCGGCGGCGGCCAGCCGGTCGAGGCCGGTCGGGTGATCGGGATCGAGGACGCGCCGGGCCTCCCGCTCATCGACATCGAGCAACTTCGCCAGGGCGACCTTGGACAGGCCCGAGTCGCGCCACAGGACATAGATCGTCGCCTTGGCGGCGAGCGCCGGAGCGAGGGCGATCCGGTGCAACCCCTCGGCCGCGGCGACGGCCGCCGGGGGCGGCTCCAGGTCCATGCCGAAATGGATGCGCCCCCGCACCGCCGCGTTCAGGGCCTGCGCCATCTCGGCAAGCGCCTCGGCCTCGTCGCCGCCGAACGCGACGGCGTCGGGCATCGCCGCCGCATAGGCCCCGACGGAGCCGTCCTCCTCACGCCGGAGCGCGACCGCGTAAGTCCAGTGAAAATCCATGGTCGGACCTTTGTCCGTGCAAGAGGCCGAAACGAGACGGGGCGACACCTTCGCCTAGAAGGCATCGAGGTCGATCTCCAGTTGCTTCAGGATCCGCTTGACCCAGAGGGGCTTGAGTTCGCCGCTCTGGACGGTGGTGGTCCTGTCGCCGACCTTGACCGTGTAGTGCAATCCCTTGCCCCTATCCTTCAGCAGAGCGAAGGCGAGACCGTTCTTCCTGGCGAAGCGCCGCAGATCCCGGATGAGATCCTCCCGCTTCATGTCCCGGACTCCGTTTCAATGGGGGCAGCATCGGACGTCTCTGTCCGAACATCAAGTCGGAGCGGACATGCATGTCCGGTTTTCACGACCTCGTTCGCTGGCCGACCCTCAAGCGGCGTTGCGCGAGCACGCCCCTCAGCCCTCCGCCGCGCACAACCGCTCCACCGCCTTCACATAGGCCTTCGCGTCGAACTTCTTCAGCGAGTTCTCGCTCTGGTAGCGGACCGTGCCGAAGATCGGGCGGCGCTGCCAGGGGCGGTCGTGGAGGCCGTACACCCAGGCGACGTTGGTGAAGGAGTTCGCGTCGCGCCCGTCCAGGAAGTAGCGGTTGTTGAGCCGGAGCGTCCGGCCAAAACCCTCCTTCGCCGAGGGCGACCATTCCAGGATCTTCTTGCCCCAGTACATGCGCAGCTGGTTGTGCATGTAGCCGGTCTCGCGCATCTCGCGCATCGCGGCGTTCCAGTAGAGGTCGTGGGTCTCGCCGGCCGCGAGCTGATCCTCCGAATAGAGGTTCGGTCGCTCGTCCTCGGCCTGCTCGGAGAGCGTCTTGCGCGCCCAGTCCGGAACCGCCTTGTCGTAGTCGTCGTAGCCCTCCGTGTAGAACACGTGGTTCATGGCGAGTTCGCGCCGCACGATCAGCTCCTCCAGGTAGGCGCCGCGGTCGTCGTCGTCGCCAGCCTTGGCCTCCCGCACCGCCAGGGCGATCTCCACCGGCGAGATCTGGCCGAAATGCAGGAACGGGCTCATGTGCGAGGCGGCCGCCGCCTCCGGCCTGTTGCGGCCGTTGCCGTAGCCCTCGAACCCTTCCTTGAGGAACGCCTTGAGCCGCTTGCGCGCCTCGGTCTCGCCGCCGACGAAGCGCTTCACCGGGCCGACCTCCCGGTCGAGGCTCATGCCGGCCAGCACCGCCTCCGGATCGGACACGTCGATCTCGCCGTCGGGCGTGACGCCCTTCGCCGCGTGCTTGGGCTTGCGCGGCTTCAGGTCGGCGATGAACGGGTCCCAGAGCCGGTTCAGCTTCGGCCGGAGCGTGCGGGCGGCGAATTCGTGCTTGTTCGACGCCGTCTCGACGGGGACGACCACGTCGCCCTCGACCTGGACGATGCGGGTCTTCACCGCCTTCGCGATCTCCCGGTACCAGCCCTTCTGGATCGCGAGGTAGCCCCGGTCCAGGACCAGCAGCGCCGCCTCCTTTGCGAGGTCGATCGCGATCTTGGCGGGCGCACACTTGCGCATCACGAACCCAACGCCGCGCTTCTCCAGCCCCGCCTTCGCATCCGCGAGACCCTGGAGCAGGAAGGCGTAGTGCCGGGCGTTGGCCTCCGGGAAACCGCTCTTGCCGTCGAGCAGGCCGAAGCAGGCGACCACCGGCAGGCCGAGGCGGTTCGCCTCCTCGATGGCGAATTCCAGGGCCGGATTGAACTGGGCGCGGTTGGCCTGCTGGAGGAGGTACAGGACGTAGCGCCCGTCCGCCCGCGGCTCGACGTCGTTGAGAACCCGGATCCGCTCGCCCTGGATCGCCATACCCGCACGCTGTCCTTCTTTGTCCGTCCCGACGGAGACTTGGCCGGACAGCTAGCGCGGGTAACGAATTCGTCCCTTCACGCGGCCGTCATGAATTGCCGCAGTGGAACGGCATCGCAGGGCCGCGGTTCCGCACGGCGAAATCCGTGTTTCTCAACGGTTTACCGTCGGATCTGTCGCCCGGTATCGCCTGAAGTCTGTCCTCTTGGGCTGCGATGCAGATGCGACATTTTCGACACAGCGGGGGTGCGATGCGTGTGCGGCCGCACGAAAGGACAGCCTTTCTGTCCGAACGGCCTTGTAATTTTCGGCCATGCGCGCAGATTGTGCAGCGCGGGATGGCGATGGCGTCGCGATCCCGCTGCCCTTCTTGGGCGTTTCCTCCCTAGACTTCGGGCCGCTCCTTCGGGAGTGGCCTTTTTTCTGTTCGGTCCCTCGTGTCACCGAACCGGGGCGGGAGCGCTGGCCCCAGGCCGCGCGGGACGCCATGCTGCCCGCGAGCGCCGGGACAGGCGCCGGAGGACACGCCATGAGGATGCTTTCCACCGCGCTGCCGGCTTTGGCCTGCCTGCTCGCCCTTGCGGGGCCCGCCGGGGCCGCGCCCGCGGAGGCGCCGCATTTCCAGGTCGACCCGTCCTGGCCGAAGCCCCTGCCGAACGACTGGATCCTCGGCCAGGCCGCGGGCGTCGCGGTCGACGCGCAGGACCATGTCTGGGTGGTCCAGCGGCCCCGCACGCTGACCGACGACGAGAAGGCCGCGAGCCTCGATCCGCCGCGCAGCAAGTGCTGCAAGCCCGCGCCGCCGGTGCTGGAATTCGCCCAGGACGGCACCCTCCTGCGCAGCTGGGGCGGCCCCGGCGAGGGCTACGACTGGCCGACCAACGAGCACGGCATCCAGATCGACGGCCAGGGCTTCGTCTGGATCGCCGGCAACGGCGACCAGGACGGCCAGCTCCTCAAGTTCACGGCCGACGGCAAGTTCGTCCTGCAGATCGGCAAGTCCGGCCCCCAGACCGACAGCCGGGACACCAGCCGCCTCGGCAAGCCCGCCAACGTCGACTTCGACATGGCGGCCAACGAGGTCTACGTGGCGGACGGCTACTACAACCACCGCATCATCGTGTTCGACCGGGAGACCGGGGCGTTCAAGCGGATGTGGGGCGCCTACGGCAAGCCGCCCACCGACGACAAGCTCGGCGCCTACGACCCGGCCGCCGCCCCGCGCCAGCAATTCGCCAACCCGGTCCATTGCGTGCGCATCGCCCGGGACGGGCTGGTCTATGTCTGCGACCGCACCAACAACCGGATTCAGGTGTTCCAGAAGGACGGCAGCTTCGTGAAGGAGTTCGTCGTGGAGAAGAACACCCGGGCCAACGGCTCGGTCTGGGAGCTGGCCCTGTGGCCGGACGCCGACGAGACCTTTTTGCTCAACGCCGACGGCGCCAACAACGAGGTCCGCACCCTCGACCGCGCCACCGGCGCGACGGTGGGCGCCTTCGGCCGGAACGGCCGCATGGCGGGCCAGTTCCACTGGGTCCACAACCTCGCGGTCGATTCCAAGGGCAACGTGTTCACCACCGAGGTCGACACCGGCAAGCGGGCGCAGAAATTCCTGGCGGTGGGGAATTTCGTGCTGCGCAAGCGGGTGCCGTGACGGCGGGGGCGACCCAGGTTTTATGGCATTGACGTTGTTGCGAACCATGAAGCACCCCCTCTTCCGCACGGGCTACCGGATTCACGCATCGGTGTCGGCAGCACGGGCGCAGTATGGAGCGCGGGTCCCCTCTCCCGTGCGGGAGAGGTCTGCTCTCGCAGAGAGCCGGGTGAGGGATCAGGTCTTTCCGGAGAGGTCGCATCCCTCACCCCAACCCTCTCCCGCACGGGAGAGGGGGTTCGTCGCGCCCTATAGGAGCCGATGCGTGAACACCGTAGCCCGCACGGGAAAGGGGACCCAAGCCTGCCGCGGTCGCAGCATGACGGCGACTAAGGTCTCAACCTGCGTAGCCTGTCCGGTTCGGGAGAGAGCGTCCGATGGCGGCGCCCGCTCACAGCGGATTGAAGCGGCCGTGCGGACGAAAGTCGTCATGATCGGCGGTCCGAGCCCTTGGACGACGCGATCGTGACCCGGGATCGGCCGAACGGCCCGACCCCGCGGCGCGTCCTCGTCCTCGGCGGCACCGGCACGATCGGCCGCGCGACGGTGCGGGCGCTGGTGTCGCGCGGGCACGCGGTCGTCTGCCTGGTCAGGCGGCCCGCCCCGTTGCCAGCGGGCGCCACCGCCCGGGTCGCGGACGTGACCGACCCGGCCGCGCTCGCCCGCGACGGCATCCGGGGCGAGACGTTCGACGTCCTCGTCTCGTGCCTCGCCTCGCGCACCGGGTTGCCCGACGATGCCTGGGCGATCGACTATCAGGCGCAGCTGAACGCGCTGGAGGCCGCACAGGCGGCCGGCGTCACGCAGGTCGTCCTGCTCTCGGCGATCTGCGTCCAGAAGCCGGTCCTCGCGTTCCAGCATGCCAAGCTGGCGTTCGAGCAGGCGCTGATCGGGTCGGGCCTCGCCTACACGATCGTGCGGCCGACCGCCTTCTTCAAATCGCTCTCGGGGCAGATCGACCGCGTGAGGCGCGGCAAGCCGTTCCTGGTCTTCGGCGACGGCCTGCTGACCGCCTGCAAACCGATCAGCGACGACGATCTCGGCCAGTACCTCGCCGACTGCATCGACGACGACGCCCGGCGCAACCGCGTGCTCCCGATCGGGGGGCCGGGCGCGGCGATCACCCCCAGGGCGCAGGGCGAGCACCTGTTCGCGCTGCTCGGGCGCGAGCCGCGCTTCCGGCACGTGCCGGTGGCGCTGCTGGACGCGATCATCGCCGTCCTAGCGACGCTCGGGCGCTGGGTCCCGGCGCTCGCCGCCAAGGCCGAACTCGCCCGCATCGGGCGCTACTACGCCACGGAGTCGATGCTCGTCCTGGATCCGGCCACGGGCCGCTACGATGCGCAGGCCACGCCGTCGACGGGGTCGGAAACCCTGTTCGCCTACTATGGGCGTCTGGTCCGGGGCGAGGCCGTGGCCGAGCGCGGCGACCACGCCGTGTTCTGACGCCCCGCAATCGCGCCCCGTCAGCGCGTCGCGCTCGCCCCCGCCCGGCTCGCCGCCAGCGCCGCCGCCTTGCCGGAAGCCGCGTAGAGATTGATCCGGGCATAGACCCCGAACTCCGAGCCGTCGTCGAGGAAGCCGCCGCCGGGGCCCTGCGTCTCGGTCAGGATGGCGTTCGCCTCCGCGAGCGTGAGGGCCGGGAAGGCCGCGGTCAGCAGGTGGCCGGCCTCCGGGGCGACCGTGCCGACATCCTCCCGGGCGTTGGCGGTGGCGTCGTGCACGACCGGCAACCCGTAGGTCTGCGTCGCCTCGTAGAAGGCCGCGTTGGCGGCCGGGTCCTTGAACCGGCCGGTATCCTGCGCCGCGCAGGCCGCCACCGTGCCGCCGCAGCCGGCCGCGAGGGCTTCGGTCATCGCGGCGCGCGCCTCAGTCAGGAGCGCCCGGTAATCGGTGACGCCGACGTGCTTGTCCGCGTCCGTCGCCTTCGTGTCGATCACGGCGGGGTTCCTGCGGATCTGGCCGACATAGGCCGGATCGTTGGCGAGCAGATGCGCCACCGCGTGGAGCGAGGTCGCGCGCCCGCCGATCACGTCCATGGCGTAATGCGCCCCGACGATGATCCGGTCGTTGCCGTATTCGGCCGCGCGGGCGACCATCTGCTGGTAGCGCTCCGGCACCAGCAGGGCGAGGATCAGCGACTCGGTGTAGCCGTAGGTCGTATGCCCGCTGGGATAGGACGGGCTGTCGACGAGGTCCTGCTTGGGACCGCGCAGCCAGTCGAACGAATGCGACGCCGCGCCGAAGAAATCCGCGCCGCGATAGGCCTGGAGATGCGGCAGGGTCTGGAACGGGCGGGAATTGCCGAACCGGTCGGCCCCCGGGCTGCCCGCCGGCCGGCCGTAGGCCTTGCCGAACACGTCGGTGACCGTGCCGTCCGTGAGCAGCGCGGCGGCTTCGGCCGAGACCGGGTGCGTGCCGTGGATCGTGCCGTTGGCGAAGAAATACTTGCCGGAATTCGAATCCGACTTGGTGACGTTGTTGGTGTAGCCGATCAGGTCGGCCACCGGCTGCGCGACGCTGGTAAAGGTCTTGGCGTCGCTGTAGCGCGCCCGGGCCTGATAGGCGGTGGCGAGCGCCGTGCCGAGGCCGTCGGCGAGGCCCGAGGCGTTGCCGTCGGTGATGAAGCAGTCCCGCAGCGCCAGCTGCTGCTGCTCGGGGAACGGCAGCAGCGTCGGCTGCTTGAGGGCACCGGTCTGGATGTCCCCGGTCACCCGCAGGTTGGCGTCGAGCGCCGCCTTGCCGGCCGGGCTCCCCTGCAGCCGGGCCACAGGGGCCAGGCCGCGCAGGGCGGTGAGGTTGGCGGGCGATTGCGCCACCACCGGGAGCGGCAGCGCCGCCCCGAGCAGCGCCAGGCCGAGTCTCAAGGTCCCCATCATGCCGTCTCCTCCCCTGGTCGGCGCGCCCGGATGGCAACGGCGAAGGCCGGGTTTCCAAAGGGCTCAGCCCCTTGGCAGGGTTTGGGGCGGAACCCCGAAGAAGGAAGGGCTCCGCCCTTCACCCGCAAAAGGTCGAAGACCTTTTGAAACCGAGATTTCGCTATCCCCTGGCCCGGGCCCGAATCATGAAGTTATCGTAGGTGTATTCGGCGACCTGGAACCAGAGATATTCCTCGTTCCGGAAGGTCCGCATCGCCTCGTACACCCGGCGGAAATCGGCGTTCTTGGCGGCGATCTCGGCATAGACGTCGTTGGCGTTCTTGAGCGCGCCCTCCATCACGTCCTGCGGGAACGGCCGCAGCTGCGCGCCGCCGGCGACCAGCCGGCGCAGGGCCTGCGGGTTGCGCGCATCGTACTTGGCCTGGACCTCGGCCCCGACCTCGGCGGCGGCGGAGCGCAGGATCGCCTGATAGGCTTTCGGCAAGGCCTTCCACTTCTCGGCGTTGAACCAGAAGTGCAGCATCGCGCCGCCCTCCCAGAATCCGGGGTAATGGTAGACCGGGGCGACCTTCTGCAGCCCGAGCCGCTCGTCGTCGTAGGGGCCGATCCACTCGGCGGCGTCGAGCTTCTTGGTCTCGAGGGCCTGGTAGATCTCGGGGCCGGGGATGGCCTGCGGCTGGACGCCGAACTTCGTCAGCACCTGCCCGCCCATGCCGCCGATGCGGAACTTGAGGCCCTGGAGGTCGGCCACGCTCTTGATCTCGCGCCGGAACCAGCCGCCCATCTGCGCGCCGGTATTGCCGCCGGGCAGGCAGACCAGGCCGGATTTCGCGAAGACCTCGGCGAACAGCTCGGCGGCGCCCCCCGCCTGCCACCAGGCGGCGGCGCCCCGGGCGTTGAGGCCGAACGGGATCGCGGTGGCGAGCGGGAAGGTCGGATCCTTGGCCTGGCCGAGGGTCGCAGGGCCGTGGCCCATCTCGACCGTGCCGGCCGACACGGCGTCGAGCAGGGTCTCGGCCGGGACCGGCTCGCCGGGGCCGAGCACCTGGATCTGGAACCGCCCGTCGGTGGCCTCGGCGACGATCCGGCTGAGCGCCTCGGGGGCGCCGAACAGGATGTCGAGGCTCTTGGCGTAGGCCGAGGACAGGCGCCAGCGCAGCTCGGGTGCGCCCTGGGCCAGGGCCGGCGCGGCCAGCGGCACGGCGATCGCCGCGCCGAGGCCGGCGGTCAGGACCGCGCGGCGGGTTCCGGCGGCCCGGGAGGGCGCGTCATGGGGCTCGTCCAACGGCATCTCGTCTCTAGCGTGTCCAATCCGGCCGGCGGAAGGTCGGCGCGCAGGTAGCACGTCCGCGGGTGTTCTCGAAAGCGCCCGCGGAACGGGGGCCGCCGCCGTGGCGCCATGGCGCCTCGAAACCGCACCGCCCCCGTGATAGGCGCCCGACCATGCGAGCCGATTCCGATATGCCTCTCCCCGACCTGCCCCTCCCCGACCTGCCCCTGCCCGACGTCACCCTGCACACCGTGTGCGGCCTGGAGGAGCTGGCCGGGCACGGCGCGAGCGGGGTCAGCCACGTCCTGTCGCTGCTCGATCCCGGCACGCCCGAGCCGGAGGCGTTCGCCGCCTACGGCACTCATGCCCGCACGACCCTGCACTTCCACGATTGCCTCGGCCCGGGCGACGGCCTCGTGCCGCCCGAGCCCGAGCATGTCGCGGCGATCCTCGGCTTCGGGCGCGACCTCGACGGCGCCGGCCACCTCCTGGTCCATTGCCATTACGGCCTGTCGCGCTCCACGGCGGCGCTGCTGATGCTGTTCGCCCAGGCCGAACCCGACGTTTCCGCCGAGGCCCTGGTGGCCCGCCTCCACGCCCTGCGCGAGCCGGCCTGGCCCAACGCCCGGATGATCGGCTTCGCGGATGGGATGCTCGGCCGGGAGGGCCGGCTCAGCGAGGCGGTCCGCCAGCTCCACGCGCTCCAGCTGCGGGTGCGGCCGCACCTGGCCGAGCTGCTGCGCGGGCTGGGCCGGGGGGCCGAGGTCGATGCCGCCGAACGGGGGTAGGAGAGATTGTTCGGATCAGGCGCTCCGACGAGATGCAGCGAAGCCTCCTTCTCACATCGCGTACGGACGGGTATTGCGCAAACATACACACGGATTGTTGCTCTGGGCTGCGACTTGTGTAATCCTACGCAGGAGGAAACACTCAAGGATCAGGCTGTCGTATCGAATCTTCGCGTGGATCCCTGACCCAGGAAGCGCGGAGCGGCAGGCGGGCCGAAAGTGTTCCCGGGATGTCGAGACCGGCGCGCGAGCGCAAAACCCGTGCGGTGATGACGGCACTTCAGAAGGACGGATGGTTCGTTGTCCGAAAGGGCCCTGGAGACCACATCCAGTTCAAGCATGCGAGCAAACCCGGACGGGTCACGATCGACGCAGGCGAGTCGGAGATCCCGACCGGAACCCTGCGCAGCATCTATCGGCAAGCCGGATGGGTTTGGTGAGAGGACAGGCAGCAAACCTATCTGGGCAAGAAGCCTCCCCTGAGTATCGATGAGAACCGAGATGGCGGATATGGCTCACGTCGTCATGCTGGTGCACCAGGAGGACGGCCGGTTCGGCGCCTCCTTCCCGGATTTCCCGGGGGCGACCACGGTCGCGGGCGATCTCGACACGCTTTATCGCAAGGCCGCCGAGATGCTGGCCTTCCACGTCGCCGGGATGGCGGAGGATGGCGAGGAAGCCCCGCGCCTACGCGGGCTGGATGAGTTGCGCGGCTATCCCGGTTTTCAAGAGGACAGCGGCGACGCGATGATTGCGCTCGTGCAGGTCGAGCTTCCTGGCAGGGCCGTACGCGTCAACATCTCGATGGAGGAAGGCCTCCTCCGGCGGATCGACCGGGCCGCCGAGGCGACCGGCGAGAGCCGATCCGCCTTCCTGGCCCAGGCCGCCAAGGCGCGGCTTTCGGCCGGAGCCTGAGACCCGGTCCTCACTTCCCGGCGGGCGTAAAACTCCCGTCCTTCCAAACGTACAGAACATAGCCCTGGGCGGTGACGTCGCCCTTGGAATCGAACCCGACCGTGCCGAGCACGACGTCGAACCGCTCCGTGTGGAGCGCCTGGGCGATCGGCTTCGGCTCGACCGAGTGGGCGAAGTTGCCGGCCGCGACCAGCGCCTGCAGGGCCGCGTAGCCGTAGACGGTCGAGCCGGTGGGATCGACGCCCTCGGCCTTGAACGCCTTCACGACGGCGGCGGCGGCGGGCTGGCGGCTCGGATCGAGGTAGAAGGTCATCAGCACGCCGTTGCTGGCCGAGCCCGCGACCTTGGCGAAGTCCGGCGTCGCGATCGCCGAGGTGCCGAACCATTGCGGACGGTAGCCGCGATCGGCGGCGACCTTCACGAGGCGGCCCATCTCGGCGGCGTCGCCGCCGTAATACACCACCTCGATCCCCGCGCCCTTGAGCCGGTCCACCAGGGCGGCGTCGTCGGCGTCGCTCGGCGCGAACGACAGGGACAGGGCCTCGTTGATGCCGATCCGGTTGAGGTTGTCCTTGGTGGCGGCCGCCAGCGTCCGGGAGGCCGGGGTCTGGTCCTGGATCAGCGCGATCTTGCGGTCGCGGAAGCGCTCGGCGAGCACCGCGGCGGAGAGCCGGGCCTGGTCGTCGTCGCGCCCGCAGACCCGGAAGACGTTCGGCAGCCCCCGGTCCGTGAGCCGGGCCGACACCGAGGCCGCGCTGATCATCACGATGCCGTTCTGGGCGTAGATGTCGGAGGCCGCGATCGAGGCGTTCGAGCAGACATGGCCGACGACGAGGCGCACGTTGGAGCGCACGAAGTGGTTGGCGACCGCGGTGGCGGTGTTCGAGTCGCAGGCATCGTCCTGCACGTCGAGGGTGACGGGCTGCCCGTCGAGCCCGCCCATGGCGTTGGCGTCCCGGGCCGCGGCCTCGACGCCGCGCAGCACCTGCTCGCCCACCGCCACGTAGGGGCCCGAGCGCGGGACCGCGACGCCGACCACGACATCGGCCGCCGCCGGCCCGGCCGACAGGAGCGCGAGACACAGGCTCAAGGGGAACAGCGTGGGCCGGAACAGCCCGCGGGCGGAGACGACGCGTCCGATCTTCATCGGGCTCTTCTAGGCATCCTTGCGCGAGTCAGCCACCGGCGCGGGCGGGTCGCGGCTCCGTCCGGGCGCTCCCGCGCCGCACCAAACCGCACGCAAAGCCCATACGCGAGGACGCGGCGGAACGCGATTGTTTTCCGCCGACGCGCGAAAGTCGTCCCGTGCTTACTTCGCGTAATAGTAGGCGGTCGCCACCGAGGAGACCGGGCCGGTGACGGAGGTGAAGACGGACAGCACCTTCGAGACCTCGGTGAACGGGGCGTTCGAGACGTAGATCAGGTCACGGTTGCGCATGCGGAACGCCTGGGTGGTGAACAGGCTGTTGGGGTCGCGCATGTTGATCCGGTACACCACCGGCACCAGCGGCGTGCCGGTGAGCTTGGTGGCCGGGTTGAGCCGGCGCACCACGC
>NZ_VRVG01000007.1:0-100065 GCF_008040085.1 Methylobacterium sp. WL7
GCAGGGGGCAGGGGGCTGAGGGCAGGTGCGACGCGCCGTTCAGCGCAGGAAGGTCGGCGCCACCCACCAATTCGGATGCGCGGTCCGCAAGGCGGCGGCAGCCCGCACCGCCGCGCGGCGGTCAGCAAACAGCGCGAACACCGTCGCACCCGAGCCGGACATCCGTGCCAGGCGGCATCCGTCCCGCGCGCGCAGGGCCGCCAGGGCCTCGCCGATCACCGGGGCGACCGTGAGCGCTGGCGCCTCCAGGTCGTTCCGGGCCGGGGCGAGGGACGCCACCAGGGCGTCGGCGCTGAGCCCCTCGGCGATCTCGGGATGGGCCGCGCCGTCGCGCGTCTGCCCGACCGCGAGGCCCAAGGCCTTGAACACCGGAGCGGTCGGCACCGGCACGCCGGGATTGACCAGCACGGCCGGCAGCGGCGCGAGCCCCAGCACGGGGCCGATCTCCTCCCCGGCGCCACGCATCATGCGGGCCCGCGGGTCGAGGCAGACCGGCACGTCGGCCCCGGTCTCGCGCGCGGCGGCGATCAGGGCTGCATGATTGAGCGGCAGGTCGTTGAGACACGCCAGCAACCGCAGGGCCGCGGCGGCATCCGACGAACCGCCGCCGATGCCGGCCGCAACCGGCAGGCGCTTGACCAGATGGAACGCCCCCAATCGCAGGTTCGGCACCCGTGCCGCCAGCCCGCGGGCGGCGCGCAGGACGAGGTTGTCGTCCGTCGGACCGGCCGGACCGGCGGTCGGACCGCTGACGGTGAGGCCGAGCGCGGCGCCGGGGTGGAGGGTCAGGCGGTCGGCGGTCCCCGCGAAGGCCACCAGGCTCTCCAACTCGTGGTAGCCGTCTCCGGCCCGGCGCCCGAGCACGTGGAGCGTGAGGTTGACTTTGGCGGGGGCGCGGTCTGCGAGCAGGGGCACGGGATCTCGAACGGGTCGGGCAGGGACGGATTTGACGCTCTACAGGCTGGTGGGCGCGGTGTCCCGCCGGATATCGGGGGCGGTGGGCCGTGAAGTGCTGTCCTGGGCGTGACGAGGGGGGATCCGACTAAGCGCCGGATACGCTCCCCCGCGCGGCCCAGTTCTCAATTGTGAGGGCAGGTTTCAGGCGATCGAACTCCCGCGTGTTGTTGGTCACGAGAATGACATCGAGCGCCTTCGCGTGCGCCGCGATCCAGAGGTCGTTGTTGCCGATGATCAAGCCGGCCCTCTGAAGCTTGGCGCGAAACGCCGCGTAATGCGCTGCAGTCGCTTCGCCCGGGGTGACGACCGGGATCATCTCCGTCAGCCTGGCAAAGGCCCGCAAGGCCGCATCGAATCCGGGTGTATCCCGGATCTTCTCCAAACCGAACTGCAACTCGCCATGGGTGATCGGCGATATCACCACCTCGCCCGGTCGCAGGTCGCGGAACCGTTCGAGTACCTGTGGCGGCCGTGCGCGGCGGATGTAGATGCAGATGTTGGTATCGAGCATGTAGCGCGGCTTCATAAGCCGTCGCGATCCTGCGGCGGCGCGTCCTCACGGACGAGTTCGTCGATCGGAAGCTCGGTCAGGAGCGCAAAGGCGGCCGTTAGGTCGTGCGTCCGGATCTCACGCAGCACGATTTCATCGCCCCTGCGGAGAATCTCGATCTCCGGGCCTTGAAGGCGGAAGCCGGCGGGCAGTCGCACCGCCTGACTGTTGCCCGACTGAAACACCCGAGTCCGCCTCATACAAGCCTCCGCGTATATACGTGCGAGTATATACGCGCGCCGCCAATTGTTGAGAGCGTCGTCACCCGACGCATGCCCAAGACCCATCCCCAAGACTCACCCCAGATCCCCGTGCGCCCGGTATGGCAACGGATCACCCACACGGATCGCGCTCAGATCCTCGCCGAGTTCCACCAGCCCGTCGCTGGCCGACAGGCCGGACAAGGCGCCCCCCGTCGACGGCACCGCCTCCGCGACGCCGTCGGCGCCGACGCGGATCTGGACGCGCAGGTACTCGCGCCGGCCCACGCGCTTCTCCTGGGCGAAGCCGCTTCGCACGGTCAGCGTCGGCGTCTCGTCGTGCGCGCCCGACAGGTGCAGGACGAGGGGGCGGAGGACCGCCAGGGCGGTCACGTAGGCGGCGGCGGGGTTGCCGGGGAGACCTGCGAACGGCGTGCCCGCCACGGTGCCGAGCGCCACGGGCCGGCCCGGCTTGATGGCCAGCCGCCAGAAGGTCAGCCCGCCCGACGCCTCGACGGCGGCACGGACGTGATCCTCCTCGCCGACCGAGACGCCGCCGGTGGTGAGGATCAGGTCGTGGTCGGCGGCTGCGGCTTCGAGGCGCTGCCGCAACGGGCCGGGCGCGTCGCGCAGGATGCCGAGATCGGCGGGTTCGGCCCCGAGCCTGCGCAAGAGGGCGGCGAGCATCGGCCGGTTGGCGTCGTGGATGCCGGCGGCCGGGAGAGGCCGGCCGGGCGGGGTCAACTCGTCGCCGGTGGAGAACAACGCCACTTTGAGCGGCACGCGCAGGCGCAGGGCGGGCAGGCCGAGCGCGGCGGCCAGCGCGAGGTGGCGCGGACCCAGCCGGGTGCCCGCCGGGATCGCGCGGCTGCCGCGCGCAATATCCTCTCCGGCCCGGCGGCGATTGGACCCCGAGGCGAGGCCCGCCGGCAGGATCACAGCCTCGCCGTCGATCCGCACATCCTCCTGCATCGCCACCGCGTCGGTCCCCGGCGGCATCGGCGCTCCGGTGAAGATCCGCACCGCGAAGCCCGGCCCGGGATCGACCGGCGCATGCCCGGCCGGGACGCGGCCCCCCAGGGGCAGGCGTGTCTCGCCCGCATTCGCGACGTCACCGGCGCGCACGGCGTAGCCGTCGACGGCCGCGTTATCGAACGGCGGCAGATCGATCGGAGCGATCAAATCCTCGGCGAGGACGCGCCCATCGGACCGGTCGACAGGGACCGTTTCGATGGCTGACAGGATCGGCAGCCGTGCGCGCAACAGAGTCACCGCGTCGGCGACCCGCATGGGCGCGGGGGCAACGTCGAAGCAGTCGCGGCTCAGGCGTCCCATCGTGACGCGATGTCGGTCGTTGGCAGGAAGCGGGTCGGCACGGGTGCCTCGCGGGGCTGTGGTCCGCCGGCTTGCGGCATCGGGGCTGGGCGATCAAGCCCGGACGATGGCGGCTGCCCGTCCGATCCTCTACGCTCGCCTCTATCATGCCGCGTATCGAAGCGATTCCCAGTCAGCGCCACCTGTTCGAGGTGCCGGCGGACGTCAGCTACCTGGATGCCGCAGCCTGGTCGCCGCTGCCGCGCGTCGTCCGGGCTGCAGGCGAGGCCGGCATCCTGACCAAGAGCCGACCCTGGGACCATCCCAGGACGGCGTTCCCGGCCCTCGCCGAGCGGACCCGCGAAGCTGCGGCGCGCCTGATCGGTGCGGGCGCGGACGATGTGGCGATCGTCGGCTCGGTGAGCCACGCCATGGCGACCGCCGCGTGTAACCTCGCTCCCGCGCGGGGCGGGCGCCTGCTGCGAGTCGCCGACGAGTTCCCCTCCCTGCGCTACGCCTACGACCGGCTGGCGGCCGCGCACGACCTGGCCGTCGAGGAAGTTCCCCGGCCGCCGGACGGCGACTGGACCGCCGCCCTGCTGGCGGCGATCCACAAGCCGTCGGACAAGCCGCTCGCGATCGCCACCCTGACACCCCTGCATTGGACAGACGGAAGCCTGATCGACCTCGACCGCCTCACACCGGCGGTGCATGCGGCAGGTGCGGCCCTGGTGATCGACGCGACGCAGGCGGTGGGGGCGATGCCCGTGGATGTGGCCCGCTGGCGGCCGGATTTCCTCGCCTTTCCGACCTACAAATGGGCGCTCGGCCCCTACGGCGTCGCGTTCCTGTACGCCGCCCCCCATCGGCAGGACGGCCTGCCGATCGAGGACAACATCGGAAACCGCACGCCGGCGGCCGGAGCCCGGCGCTACGACCGGGGTGAGTTGAACGATCCCGTGGCCCTGTCCATGGCCGCGAGCGGGCTTGACCTCATCGCCGCGTGGGGCGTCCCGTCCATCGCCGCGCGGCTTCGGGATCTGACCGATCGCCTCGCCGAGGGCGTGACGGCGCTCGGCCTCACCGTGGCGCCACCGCATCTGCGCGCGGACCACATCCTCGGCGTTCATGCGCCCGGCGGCCTGCCCGATGGGCTCATGGATCGCCTGCAGGCGGCACGGGTCTTCGCGAGCGAGCGCTCGGGCGCTCTGCGCCTCAGCCCGCATGTCTGGGCCGACCCGGACGACGTCGCGCGCTGTCTCGCCGCACTCCGAGATGTGCTGGGGTCCAGGACCCGGAACGATACGGACTGGACCGGCCGCTAGATTTCGTGCCTCCGTCGCGTGCGTGCGGATGCCCGTGCGGACCGCCACCCACGTTCCCGGGGTCGAGGCGTGGCAATTGTCCCCCTTGGACGAGGCCGCCCACACCCTCCTGTCGAGACCCATGCCGCGCCCCGGTGAGACCCGTCCCATGCCGGCCCGCAGCCTACGCCTGACCGCCTCCGTGCGCGCAGCCCTGTCGGGACGGTTCGCCGTGATCCTGTCCGGCGAGCTGATCCAGAGCCTGTTCCACTTCGCGCTGAACATCCTGCTGGTCCGCGAACTCGACGCCCACGATTACGGGCTGTTCGCGATCGTGTTCACGGTCGGCGCAGTCGGCATCACCTATATCCGCGCCCTGGTGACGGTGCCGGCGACGCTCCACCTCGCCCGGAGTCTCGGCCGACCGGCGGCGCTGGGCTACGACGTGATGTTCGGCTCCGGCGCGGCCCTGGTCTCCGTGCTGATGGCGTTCGCCACCGGCGTGGCGCTTCTTCCCGTGATCGGTCTGGGCGCACTGGGTGCAGGGGCGTTCGTGGGCCTCTACGGCTTCCGCAGCTATCTGCGGATCGTGCTGCTCGCCCGCGGACGGCCGCGGATCGCGGGCTTGAGCGACCTCGTCTACGCGGTCTGCGGCGCCGCCTTCCTCTGGCAAGGGCTGAGCGGCGAGGGCGAGGCGCTGCTGGACCGCGCCCTCCTGGCCATCGCTCTGGCGCATGCCATCGCGATCGCGGTGGCATACGGGGCGCTGCGCGAGCGGCTCAGACTTTCGCTCCACGCCCGGGCGCGGGCGCGATACCGGGCGATCTGGCGGACCCTGGCCTGGTCGCTGGCCGGCGTCACCAGCCTCACCGTCCAGGGCCAGGGCCTGACGCTCCTGTTCGCCCTGCTGGCCGGCCCCGCCGCCTACGCGCCCATCGCCGCGACGCTCGTGCTGTACGCGCCGCTGCGCATTCCCACGTCCGCGCTGATGAACATGGTCCTGCCGGAGATAAGCAGCCTGCTGGCCGTAGGGCAGATCCAGGCCGCCCGGCGGCTCGTGACGCGCTACGTCCTGCTGATCGCCTTCGCCTGCCTAGTCTATGGGTTGCTGATGGCCGCGACCCTGCCGCTGATCGAGCGGGTGCTGTTCAAGGGGCGCTTCGCGGGCGAGCCCATGGGCTGGATCGGCCTCGGCGTCTGGGCTGTCGTGACGATGTCGCTGCTCTACGCGATTCCACGCGCCTATCTCGAAGCCTCCGCGGCCTTCCGAATGATCACGGCCGGGGCCGTAGCGAGCGCCGCCCTCGGCTTCGCCCTCATGGTGCCGCTCCTGCTCCTGTTGCCCCCTGCCACCGCGCTCGTCGGGCTCCTGGCCTCGGAGATCGCGACGCTGGCCTGGTCGGTGGCTGCGTTCCGGGGCCTGTCGCGGGGACCACGGGGTGCGGCGGCCAAGGGATGATTCGACCGCGCGCCCGCGCCGAGCGCGCGATGTCCGGAGATCCTCAGCGCGTCACGCCGCGGCCTCGGTCGGCGGCGCTTCCGCGGCGCCGTCCTTGCCGAAGCGCTGCTGCAATGCGTGGCGGGTGCGGTCGACGAGATGCGCGGCCGCGCCCTGGGGGGTGCGCCCGCCCATCATCGAGGCCAGGGTCAGGGATTGGGTGCCGAAACGGCCCTTGAAGCCCTCGTCGCCGCACAGGAAGTCGACCGTGTGCAGCCCACGGTCGATCGACCACATGATGTAGTCCATCATCAGGACCATGCCGGGCGAGCCGCGCTCGAAGGCCGGATCGTAGGTGGTGACGAACGCCATCATCGTCCCGGCCTGGACGAAGTTGATCGAGACGGCGACGACGGCGCCGCCGCATTCAAGCACGAAGGCGTGCAGCAGCCCGGTCGCGGCCAGCACCTGGACCATCGCGGGCAAGGCCTGCGAGCCCTCGTCGTAGAACGCCGTGGACGGCAGGTCGTGAGTCGCCAGCCAAGCCCGCTTGAACTGGGTCAGCCTGTCGAGAACCGGCCCGAGCGGCTCCTCGGGGCCGAGCAGCCGGAACGTCAGCGGCCCGTGCTCGCCCATGCTCTTCTGGCCGCGGCGGTAGTTCTGGCGGGTCTTCTTCGACTGTGCGTCGAACCAGGCTTGCCCGGTCGGCCAGGGGCCGCGCACCCGCCAGTTCGCCTCGTCGCGGTGGTTCAGCCGCAGCCGGACGCCGCCTGTGGCGGGGGCGAGCAGCGCCCGCGCGGCGGCGTCGGGCAGGAGGCGGTTGAGATAGGCCAGATCGAAGCCGCCCTCGCGGCTGGCCTGCCGCCACATCCGGCACACCAGCCCAGCATTCGTGCGGTCGGCCAGCACGGCGTCGCCGAAGTCGGAGCAATCCTTGGCGGCCCATTCGAGCACGCGAAACCCTTTCCGCCGCACCGTGGCGAGCGGAAGCACGCCGACCAGGGTCTCGCCCCGCCACGCCAGCACGATCGCCAGCGCCCGGCGATCGCGGTCGGGGGCGCTCGCCCACCAGGCCGAGATCCAGGCATGGCTCTGGAACACCAGGGCATTGCTGCGGGTCCACAGGTCGGTCCAGGCCGGTCCGACGGCCGCGAGGCGGTCGGTGGTGCGGACGATCTCGAAACGTTCAGGAGACATGGTCAAGCGCCCGAGCGAGGCTGAGCCGGAATTCCGCGCAGGCGCCGCACCTGCCGCACGATCCGCCGGCCCATCTTTTTCAACGGCAGCACGTAGAGCCCCGACAGGGATTGATAGTCGGCGACATCCCGATCGACGAGGCCGAAGGTGAAATCCTCGTTCGGATCCGGGACGTGAAGGGTCCCGAACAGACGGTCCCAGAACGAGAACAGCAACCCGAAATTCTTGTCGTAATGCTGGGGCGCGGTCGAGTGGTGGAGCTGGTGCCAGTGCGGGCAGAGGATGACCGCGTTGAGCCGGCCGAACGAGATCTTGAAATGCGTGTGCCGTACGAAGTCCATCATCAGGATGTTGCGCATGATGTAGACGTTGATCCCGAACACCGTCAGCTCGACCGGGTTGAGCGCGAGCAGGCTCCAGATCCCGAAGCAGATCCCGGGGATCACCCCGTCCCAGGCGCGGTTCATCAGCTCGTCGAGCGGGTGGACCCGGTCCTTGGTGATGCCGACCATCACCTCGGCGGAGTGGTGGACCTTATGAAGCTCCCACAGGAACGGGTAGCGGTGCTGGGCCGTGTGGTAGAGGTAGTAGGACAAGTCGTAGGCCAGCAGCATCGTGAGGGTGAACAGCACCACGGTCACCGGCCCGGGATCGCCGAAGACCGGCTGGTCGATCCCGAAGACGGTGCCCAGCACCCGGTTGGTCGCGTAGCCCACCGCCACCACGAAGGTCACCCCGGCCGGGATCAGCAGGAACGGCATGATCGCCTTGCGGGTGATGTAGAACAGCAGGTCGGCCCGGGCCGAAGGATGAGTCATCACTTCGTGCGGCAGCACGAATTCGAAGAACTCGGCGAACGAATAGCGTTCGGCCGTCCGCAGGTAGGCGATCAGCGCGCAGCCGAACGCGGTCGCGAACAGCAGGCCCGCGGCGACGAGGTTCTCTGCGGAGACCCTGTCGACGATCTGCGTGATGAAGCCGACGACATCCATGACGAGGCGTTCCCTCCGCCGGTCCGGTTTGCTCGCCGACGGGGACCGCCGACTCTACCTTGCGATGTCCGACGCCCGGACGATGCGGATGGCCGCTCCCGATCCGACGCTTCGAGCTTCGCCAAAACGCGTACGTTCTGCCCGTCGACCATTATCGACGACTGGTACTTACCGAATCTGACTGTCGCGTCGATTGTCCACCGGAGATCGGTCGCGACTGATGATCGCTGGTCCGGCCCGGGTATCCGCCGCCGAGCGCTTGAGCCCGCGGCTTCCGATCACACCGTCGGGCGCGCGGTCTGTTCCGCCGTCACCGCCTTCTCGGCGCTGAACGCGCCCCGCAGGGTCGCCCGGACCATGCCGTTGATCCCATCGGCCGCCGAGGCTTCCGAGAACAGGGTCTCGTAGCGCACCCGCGCCGCGGCGCCGAAGCCGCGCCAGCTGGCCGGATCGGTGGCGATGCGGCCCAGCACGTCGGCGATCGGCTGTGGGCCGCCCGGCGGGACGATCCACCCGGTCTTGCCGTCGGCTACCACCTCGGGGAGTCCGCCGATGTCGGTCACCAGCGGCGGCACCCCGTAGGACATCGCCTCGATCGCGACCCGGCCCAGGGATTCCGGCCGCTGCGACGGCATCGTCACCACGTCGGCCCAGCGGTACAGCGCGGACGGATCGTCGACGAACGGCTGGAGCGTGACCTGCTTCGACAGACCGGTCTCGGCGATCCGGGCGGCGAGGGCTTCCTCGCGCGCGGCATCCTCGAAGGCGCTGCCGACGATCCGTAATTCGATCCGGCTGCGGACGGATTCCGGCAGGGAGGCCAGCGCCTCGACCAGGACGTCCTGCCCCTTGATCCGGCTGATCCGGCCGAGCATCAGCACCCGCAGCGGGCGCGTGCCGTCGTAATCCCGGTCGTTCGGCTCGGTCGGGCCCGCGATGCCGTTATAGACGACCCGGGCCGTGGCCTCCGGGGGCAGCGCGTAGGCGCGCTCGGTGGCGCGCGAATTGAACACCACGTTGGCCCCGCTCCAGCGGATCAGCCCGCGCAGGACCTTCAACACGGCGCCTTCCGGGATCTCGTGCACGTGCACGATGCTGCGCCCCGGCAGCAGGCGGGCAGCCAGCAGATAGTCGGCCACCACGGTCGTGTTGACGTAGACGAGGTCGCTGTCGCGGATGCGCCGGAGCGCCCGGGCCACCGCGAAGGGCAGCGCCATCATCCCCAGCGTCGCGAGCCGGGCGAGGTTCTTGCGTCGCAGGATCCACAGGGGCTCGATCACGATGGCGCTGGCATAGGGCTCGAGCGCCGCGACGATCGGGCCGCGACGGGGCAGAACCACGTCGATCCGCGCGGTCGGATGGGCGGCCCGGATGGTCCGCACCGTCTCGATGAAGCAGCGATCGGACCCGTAGAGTTCGAAACCCTGGTGGACACAGGTGATGCGCGTGACCGGCACATCGCCACGGGCCCGGCCGAAGGTGAACCGGCCCGTCGTCCCGGCGGCGCCCGGCTCGGCGGCGAACCCACCACGCTGCAGGGTCTCCAGCCCAAAAGCCAACGGACGCGATGCGCTGTGGGCGCCAACTGGGCTAGACGATGTCGTGAGTATCGAACTGTCTACCATAAGATGAATACTTGTCAGTCTATAACAACTGTGAGTTGTATCGCCTGTTTAGGCGACCGTTATTCCTATCTCCGTACAATATGAGTCGCTGACAAGAAAGGAAGAGCCGTGCCCGTCGATGTGCCCACACTACTTATTCTTGGGACACGCGGCATTCCGGCCGCCCATGGCGGCTTCGAGACTTTCGCGGAACGTCTCGCGCTCTATCTGGCGGGTCGCGGCTGGCGGGTGGGCGTGTATTGCCAGGCGGAGGTCGACCGGGTGCGGGAGCGAATCGCGACCCGAACCTGGAACGGCATCGAACTCATCACCGTGGAGGTCGCCTTGCGCGGCCCGGCCGCGACGCTCGCCTTCGATGCGGTCTGCGTGAAGGACGCGGCGACGCGGGGCGGCGTCTGTCTCGTGCTCGGCTACAACGGCGCGGCGTTCCTGCCTTACCTCCGGGCGCGCGGCGGCCGGATCCTCACCAACATGGACGGGATCGAGTGGCGCAGGCCGAAATGGTCGCTGCCGGTCCGGACGTTCTTCTACCTGAGCGAGTGGATCGCGGCCTGGTCATCGCAGCGGCTCGTGGCCGACCATCCGGCGATTGCGGACCATCTCGCCCGGCGCCGCCCAAGACGCGCCATCGCGACGATTCCCTACGGAGGCGACCCGCCGCCGGCGGATCTCGGCCCGCCCCCGCTCGGTCTCACGGCGGGCCGCTATCTCGTGTCGATCGCCCGCATCGAGCCCGACAACAACATCCTGACGCTCGTCGAGGCGTTCTCACGCAAGCCGCGGGGCATGCGGCTGGTGGTGCTCGGAACGTTGAAGGTCTGCAACGCCTATCACCGTGCGGTCGAGGACGCCGCGGGACTGGAGGTGCTGATGCCGGGAGCGATCTATGAGCCGGAGCTGGTCCAGAGCCTCCGGGTCCACGCCCGCGCCTACCTTCACGGCCACACGGTCGGCGGCACCAACCCATCGCTGGTCGAGGCGCTCTGGGCCGGCAACGCGGTGATCGCCCACGACAATCCGTTCAACCGCCACACTGCGGGCGACGGCCAATTCTACTTCACGGACGGCAACAGCTGCGCCGCCGCGATCGAGCGCGTGATCGCCGACGACGATGCGGTCGCGGCGGCCGGTGCGGCGGCGCGGGCGCGTGCCGAAAGCTTCCGCTGGGACGACGTGTTGGCAGCCTACGAAGGCGAGCTGCGGCGGGTCGGCGGCTACCCGGCACTCGCCGCATCGCCCATCCGGACCCACGCGAGCCCCGCCCGCGTCACGGCCGGGACCGACATGTGAGCGCGAACCGGCGTTCGGTGCTGGCCGGCGGCCTCGCGGTGGCCGGCGCCGGTGCGCTCCCGGCTGCCGCCGTAGCCGAGCCGCTTCCGCTGCGCCGTGGCATCGCCCTGTGGCCCTGGTTCTCGCTGACCACGGAGTTCCCGGCGCCGCGCATCGATTACGCGTGGCCGCCGTTCCAGGCCGACCGCCCGACCCCGACCCGCGACGACCTGCGCCGGCTGGCCGGGCTGGGCTTCGATTTCGCGCGGCTTCCCCTGGATCCCGGACCGTTCGTGGCGTTCACGGGCGGGCGCCGGGCAGACCTCATGGCCATGCTCTCGGCCGCGATCGACGACGTGCTGGCTGCCGGGATGCGCGTCCTCGTCAACGTGCAGGCGAATGCCGCCACGCATCATTACACGCCCGACGCGTTCTACGGATCGGACCGGGCGCCGCTGTTCCCCGCCTATCGCGATCTCATCGCGGACCTCGCCCGGCTCTGCGTCCGGAAGGGTATCGGGCGGGTGGCGCTGGAGCCGGTCAATGAGCCGCCGGCAGGGCTGTGGGGCCGACGCCTGGAACCGGGTCCAGGCCGGGCTCCTCACCGCAGCGCGGGGCGCCGCGCCGGGCTTGACTCTGGTGGCGACCGGCGCCTGCGGCAGCCTCGTTTCCGGGCTGTCGGTCCTCGACCCGGAATCCCTCGCCCGGTTCGCGCCGCTGCTCTACACCTTCCACTTCTACGAGCCGTACCTGTTCTCCCACCAGGGCGCGACCTGGCTCACCGAAGAGCCGTTCTATCGCTGGCTGAACGCCGTGCCCTGGCCCGGCGCTCCGGGGCGCCAGCCCGAAACCCTGGCGGCGGTCCGGGCCCGCATGGCTGCCGACCGCGCGGTCCCGGAAGCCGAGAAGGCCCGGGACCGCACGGTGATCGAGGCGAAGCTGCGCGACTACTTCGCGGCCGAGCCGGGACCGGCTTATCTGGCGAAGGAGTTGGCCTCGGTCTCGGCCTGGGCCGACCTCTACGGGATCCCGGCCCGGCAGATCCTGATGGGCGAGTTCGGGGCCCTGCGCACCGACGCCCGCTACACCGCATCCCGGGCGCCCGACCGCGCGGCCTATCTCGGCGACGTGCGGCGGGCGGCGGAGCAGGCGGGCTTCGGCTGGTCGTTCTGGAACCTGTTCGACGGCCTCGGCCTGATGGACGACGCGCACGCCGTCGATCCCGCCCTGGTCTCCGCACTGGGTCTGACGGCGCGGCCGTGAGCGGCCCTCAGGCCCGCGTGCGCAGGGAATTGAGCGGAAACAGCACGATCAGCATCAGGGCGAACTTCGCCAGCATGGTGGTCTTGCCGGCCAAGCCCTCGAAGGTGTTGACCAGGATCACGAAGGTGAGGATCGGCAGCCAGACGCCGCGTCGGCAGTTGCGCGCGATCTCCGTGAGGTAGAGGCCCACCGCCACGACCAGCAGCGTCGTCACCAGGATGCCGTGGTAGAGCACGTCGGAGACGATCGAGTTCTCGATGCCCCATTCCAGGCCGTAGATCCGCCGCAGGGTGCTCACCTGCAGGAGGTCGGGCGCCAGCAGCAGCTGCCGGAACGGGACGGCATCGAAGATCGCCAGCATGTCGACCCGGGCCTGGGCGCTGCCGCCGTCCGAGACGAAACGGCTGAGCAGCGTGTCGAAGAACCCCACCGCCGCCAGCACCGCGACCATCACCGGCAGCGCCGTCAGCACGAAACATGCGCAGGCCGCCCCGATCAGGGGGATGCGGTTGCTCCGCAGCGTCCGGTTGAGGGCGAAGAGGCCGACCGCCCCGCCGAGTGCCAGGGTCGTCACCGTGGCCGACCGGCCGCCGAAGGTCACCAGTGCCACGAGCTGCAGGGCGATCACCCCGGCCCGGAGCGCCGGGTTCAGCCGGCCGCCGCCGTTGGCGAGCGCCAGGATGTAGCAGGCGGTGAGCGTCGCGTTGACGAGCGGGTGGCCCTGGAGCGCGGCCGAGCGCGTGTCGGTCTCGAACGCCATGCCGTCGAACCGGAACGGGAAGAACCGCTGGCCGCTGGCGAACTCGAACAGACCGAGCAGCGCGTTGGCCAGCATCATCAGGTGGAAGGCGGTCTCGATCCGCCGAAGCGTCGCTTCGTCCCGGTCCATCAGCAGGATCGGGACAAGCCCGGCCAGCACGAAGGTGTCGATCGAGCCGGCCAGGCCCGTGCCGCCGCGGGCCGCAATCAGTCCGAGCAGCAGCACGCCGCAGAAAGCCAGCAGCACGCAGGCCGGCCGGCGGTTGAGGGCCTGCGCCACCGGGATCACCGGATTGCCCGCGCGCAGCATCGTCCAGCCGACCAAGGCGACGACCATGTAGGTCGCGGGATGGATCTTCGCGGGAGCCGAACCGCTGATGCCGTCGTAGTTGAGGCCGAGCGCCCAGAGCAAGCCGCCCGATACGCCGACCAGAACCACGGTCAGCAGCACGAACGCCATCGACTCGAGCCGGTCCAGGCCGCGCAGGCGCGTCTCCGGCCGCGAACGCGCCGCCTGCCGGTGCGCGAAGCCCGCGGGCCGCGCCGTGCTCACGCGCTGCGCCGGTCGAGCAGCAGGGAACCGGAGACGGGCCGGCCCAGGGCTTCCGAGGTGTCGACCAGGTCGATCAGGTCGCGCTGGCGGGTGGCGCCGTTGCAGACGACCAGCAGCAGCCGGTCCGCCGCCGCCGCGATCGGGCCGAGACGCAGGTTCTCGGAGAGAACGCCGCCATCGACGAGCACCAGTTCGAAGCGGCCCTTCACGCCGGCCAGAAAGCGCTCGATGTTGGTCGGGACCAGCGCGTCGCGGATCGGCTTATGGGTATCGCCGAGCCCGATCCGCCGGGCGCCGGTCTTCGCGTCGACCTGCGTGACAGCGTTGAGGCTCTGCTCACCGCGCAGCACGTCGAGGAGGCCGGGGGTGCCAGCGCTGTCGGTGCGGAGATCGGCATCGATCAGCAGCACGCGGTCGCCGCGCGCCACGGCCACCGAGGCAAGCAGCGCGATCACCGCCCTGCGCTCGTTCGCCTCGGCCTGGCCCGACGTCACCAGCAGCGCCAGCGATCGGCCGCGCGTGCCCGCCGTGGTGGCGAGGTGGTCCAGGGTGAAGCTCGCGGCCGCCGTGCTGGCGCCGCCCGGTTGGACGCTCGGGATCACCGCGACGACGGGGGCGTTCGACAGCCGCTCCAGCTGACGCGACGACAGCACCGTCGGCTCCAGGTATTCCCGAGTCAGCGCGAGGCCGGCTCCGAGGCCGAGGCCGCCCGCCAGCGCAGCGGCGACCAGGATCAGCCGCGGCGGCCAGCTCGCGTCCTGCGGCGGCCGGGCCGACGTGATGATGCGGGCATTCGAGCTGTCGATGCCCGACTGTTCCTTGATCTCGCGGGTGCGTACCAGGAAGGTGTTGTACACGGTGCGGGCCGCCTCGACCTCCCGCTCCATCTCGCGCAGCTGGACCGAGGATTGCGCGGTCACCGCCGACTGCCGCTGCAGCCGCTCCAGGTCGGCCGCGAGCGACTTCTCGTTGGCCTGGGCGCGCTGGTACTCGGTTTCGGCGGCACCGGCGATGCGGTTCAATTCGGCGTCGATCAGGCGGCGGACATCCTGCATCTGCGTGCGTACGGCGGCGATGTAGGGATGGCGCTCGCCGAGGTTGGTGCGCAGGTCCGCTTCCTTGGCGGCAAGTTCGGCGTACTGGCCGCGCAGCCGGTCGACCGCCGAGGACTGGACGGCCTCCGGCATCGCCCCGGAGCCGATCGCTTGGCCGCGCGCATCCTTGATACCCTGCAGGCGCGCCTTCGCCTCGGCGGTCCGGGCCCGCGCCGCCACCAGACGGGCGTTGGAATCGGTGAGCTGCTGCTCGTTCACCAGCCGGCCGCTCGACGCGATCAGGCCGTTGCGGGCCTTGTAGTCCTCGAGCTTCTTGTCGGCGGCGTTGACCGCGTTGCGCAATTCGTCGAGCCGCCCGCGCAGGTCGCCCGAGGCGCGCTTGGCCGCGTCGGAGCGCGCCTCGGTCTGATCGACCAGGTAGGCGTTCGCGATGGCGTTGACGATCCGGGCCGACAGGTCCGGATCCACCGTGGTGACGACCACGTCGATCACGAACACCTTGTCGGCGCGCTTGACGGCGAGCTTGCGCCGCAGCTGGTCGAGCGCCCGGCCGCGCGCATCGACGGGCCGCTCCGGCTTGGGACCGAGAACCATCTCACGCAGCGACGCGACACCGCGGGATATTAGGCCGTCCTGAGCCGCGCCGAACCCGGGCTCGCTCTCCAAACGTGCCTGCGTCACGGCCCGGCCCAGGACCGCGTCGGATTCGATCACCTTCACCTGGCTCTCGACCTGGGCGATGCCGCCGTCCGGCGACAGGGCGGCGGGATTGACGTCGTTCAGCACCACCTGCCGGTCGCGGGGGTCGATCAGGATCTGCGCGGTCGCGGTGTAGAGGGACGGTGTGATCAGGGCATAGGCCAGGACCAGCAGCCCGAGCACCAGGGCGGTCCCCAGCACCGTGCGCTTGCGCCGCCACAGGATGCGCCACAGGTCGCCGAACTCGGCGGTGGTGTCGGGCCGGGTCGGGCCCGTCCGCTCCGGTTGTGCCGGATGGACCGGCGGGAGCCAGCTCGCCACGGCAATGTTACGGTCGATCTGTGCCACGATCGGTCACCATCGTCTCGAACTCGGTCGGTCCCTCGCGGGCCCCATCTCCTACTGCAAGAGTCGCGCAGACTGCTGACAATCCCTCAAGACTGCCGAGGGTCGTGTGCGCACGCACCGATTACTCGGCGTCTGGTAAACGCCCTGCACCGAAGTTTGCTGCCGCCAGGTTTATCGGTCCCGTTAGGGTTTGGGAATTAGATCGTATCCGCGGCCATGACGTGTCGGACCGCTGCGCTGCGCGAGGGCGCTCATCATGCATGTGAGAGTTCGCCTGGACGGCGCCGAACCGCGCCGCTGGCAGATCGCCCTGTTGGAGCGAATCGCCGCGATGGCCGGGATCCGCACCGTCGGCGTCGACGCCGCGCCGGTTCCGAACGGGTGGCCCGACACGGTCGAGCTGCTGTTCCGGCTGGAGGCGCTGATTCACCGTCTGCCGCGGATCGGCTCGGAGCGCCTGCCGCCGACCGCCCTCGATCCATGGCGGCGGCAGGACGCCAGGGCCGATCTGACGATCGACCTGTGCGGCGACTTACCCGCCGGGCCCAGCATCTGGCATCTGGCCTTTGACGGCCGGTGCGGTGACGACGCCCTGTTGGCGAGCCTTCTGGCCGGCGCGGTCCCGCGGGCCACGCTGATCGCGGATGGGCGCATCGAGGCCGAAGGACGGCTCGGCACCGACCGGCCCGGCATCCTGTTGGCCGGCGTCGACGACGCGCTGGCGCGGACGGTGACCCTGATCGCCGCAGCGATCGGCCGCCGCGCCGCCGGGCGCAGCGATCCGTCCTCGGCCGTGTCCGAGCCGTCCCCGGGGCCCGAGCGGACGTTGTCGGGCACCGAACTCGGTTCGCGCGCGGCGCGGATGCTGGCCGGCGCGGTGATCCGCCGCCTCTACCACCTCTGCTACCGCGCCCCGCACTGGCGCTGCGGCTGGCGGCGCCTCGACGGGCCGGACCTGATCGACCTCGGTCGTCACCCCCAGACCGGATGGACCGACCTGCCGGATGACGGCCACCGCTTCTATGCCGACCCGTTCCCGCTCGCCCACGCCGGGAGCACGCACGTCTTCGTCGAGGAATTTCCGCACGCGACCGGCAAGGCGATCATCTCGGCCGTCCGGTTCGGCCCGAACGGCCCCGAGGGCACGCCCGTGCCGGTGCTGGAGGAGCCCCATCACCTCTCCTACCCGTTCGTGTTCGAGCGCGACGGCGCGGTCTGGATGGTGCCGGAGAGTTCCGCGGCCGGCCGGGTCGATCTCTATCGGGCGACCCGCTATCCCGGGGGTTGGGTGAAGGAGGCGACGCTGCTCTCCGACGTGGTCGCCAGCGATGCGACGCTTCTCGAACAGAACGGCCGGTGGTGGCTGTTCGCGACACTGCGCGATGCCGCCGTCGAGGCGCCTGCCGGCTCCGGATCCTACCACGACGCGCTGTGCCTCTGGTCGGCCCCCGATTTCCGGGGTCCCTACACGCCGCATCCGGCCAACCCGGTCCTGATCGATCCCGCGACCGCCCGGCCGGCCGGGCGCATCGTCGAGCGCGGCGGGCAGCTGATCCGCCCGGTCCAGGATTGCGCCACGGGCTACGGCCGCGCCCTGGGGCTGGCGCGGATCGACCGCTTGGACCCGGACGGGTTCGCCCAGACCCTGATCGGCCGCGTCGAGCCCGGCCCGGCCTGGGCCGGGAGCCGGCTCCACACCGTCAATTCGGGCGGCGGCATCGAGTGTATCGACGGCTCGGCCCGAGCCCCCCGGATCCGGATGCCGGGCCGTTCCTGACCGCTTCGGAGCGTAGCCGTCTCCGGTAGCCCGCAAACACCCGGGTTCAGCCTGTTGCGACCGGGCTTCGGACGTCAAAACGTTGTCCAAGCGATTGTTGCGTACCTCCATGGTGGATAACGCAACTTGTACGTGCCCTAATCCGCATGGACTAATTGCATAGATTGTATTTTGGTCTGAGGATGTCTGATATCCCGAGCGCCTGATCAATCGGAGTGACTGTTTCATGAGTGCAAGCGCGACGATCGGAAGCGACATGCCCGCGCGCAGCGCCCTGAATGTCAGGCTCTCGCGGATCGCCGCCGTTGCCGGCATCCCGGTCGAGGCGTTCTTCACCGAATCCGCGTCGGCGACCCATGGCGGGCTGATCGAGCTGATCCGGCTCTGGGACGCGGCCGGGACGGAGACCGCGCGGGCCGAGATCCTGGCCGGCACCCGCGCGGTCGTCGCCGGGGCGAGCGACAATCCCCGCTGAGGAACGCTCGGACGCCGAGATACGGATCTGACCCGACGCGCCCGATGCCGGATCGTACCGATCCCCGACAAACCGATATTTCCGTGCCTTCGGCCCTGGCGGGAGCCCCACGAGATCGCTACATTGCGACGGCGGGGCTGCAGAGTTCGTCAGGAGCACTTTCCCCGGGGCCTTATCGACTCCCTCGGGAGCTGTCCCTGGCCTCGTCCCTGGACTTGGCCAACACGGCGCCCACCTACTCTGTAGGTTTCCCGGGATCGATCCTCCAACGGCTCACGTGGCTCCGCACTCATCGTCTTCAGATACCGGATCTTCCAGCCCGGATGCGGCCCTCAAGGCCGCGCTGCGCAGCTCGGCGCTGGCCGCCCGGGACGCGCTGGATCCGGCCGCACGGCTGGACGCCTCCGCCCGGATCGTCCGCGCGCTGCTGGCTCTGCCTGAACTGGCCGAGGTTCGGCTCGTCGGAGCCTACTGGCCCATCCGCAGCGAGGTCGATCCGCGTCCTGCCGCCGAGGCGCTGCTCGCCCGCGGCCAGGCGGTCGCGCTGCCCCACGTCACCCCCGAGGGGCTGGTTTTCCGGGAGTGGCGGGCTGGGGACGCGCTGGTCGCCGGCCGCTTCGGCCTGAGCGAGCCGGACCCGTCGCTCCCGCCCGTGGAGCCGGACGCCCTGATCGTGCCGCTCGCCGCCTTCGACCGCGACGGCCAGCGCATCGGATACGGTCGTGGTTACTATGACGGCGCGATCGCGCGCCTGTCCGTTCGGCGGCCTGTCCTCACTGTCGGGGTCGGCTTCTCCGTCCAGGCGGTCGAGCGCGTGCCGGCCGAGCCGCACGACCGGCCGCTCCAGTTCGTGATCACCGAGACGGGCGTGATCCGGTTCGACAGGACATCCTGATCCATGCGGCTGCTCTTTCTCGGCGACGTGATCGGTCGCCCGGGCCGTACCGTCGTGTGCGAGCGCCTGCCCAAGCTGCGGGAGCGCTGGCGGCTCGACTGCGTCGTGATCAACGGCGAGAACTCCGCCGGCGGCTTCGGCATCTCCGAGACGATCTGCGACGAGCTGATCCAGGCCGGCGCCGATGCGGTGACGCTCGGCAACCACAGCTTCGACCAGCGCGAGGCGCTGGTGTTCATCGCCCGGCAGCCCCGCCTGGTGCGGCCGGCGAACTATCCCCCGGGTACACCGGGTCGCGGCGCCACCGTGGTGGAGACGCAGGGCGGCGCCCGGGTGCTCGTGGTCAACGTGATGGGCCGGGTCTTCATGGACGCCATGGACGACCCCTTCACCGCGGTGGAGCGCGAGATCTCCGCCTGCCCGCTGGGAGCCGCCGCCGACGCCGTCGTGGTGGACGTGCACGCGGAGGCGACCAGCGAGAAGCAGGCGTTGGGCCATTACCTCGACGGCCGCGCCAGCCTCGTGGTCGGGACCCACACCCACACGCCGACGGCCGATCACCGGATCCTGCCAGGCGGCACCGCCTACCTGTCGGATGCCGGCATGTGCGGCGACTACGATTCGGTCATCGGCATGCAGAAGGACGAGCCGATTCGCCGGATGATCCAGAAGACGCCGGGCTCCCGCTGGGAGGTCGCAGGCGGCGAGGCGACGTTGTGCGGTTTCGCCGTGGAGACGCAGGCCGATGGCCTGGCGACCCGGGTCGCGGCGGTCCGCCTCGGCCCGCATCTCGAGGAGAGCTGGCCTCGGTTCTGGGATTAGGGCGCTCGCCGACCCAGGAACTTCGGCCGCCCGCACCCGTAGATTGCAGAGACCCTCGGAACCAGGGAGCTCCGCATGCCTCAGATGTTCGACTGGATTTTCTTCGCCATCATGCTTCCGTTTCCGGCGTACCTGGTCTGGGACTGGTACCAGCACCGCTGAAGCCCGCGATCGGACCGGCTCGGTCAACGCGCGTGGGACTCCCTGAGATCGAACCCCGCTTAAGTCGAATGGGCCGCTTGTGTACGGCCCATGCCTACGTCATGCGACGGGTGGGTTCGGTCTCGGCCGGTCCGACGCCACACAAGCGTGTCCGTGGCGAGACTTGATCGCATGCGGGGCTGCCCCCACAGTGGTCGTGACGGACCCCGCTTCTGGGCGACCCCATGTTGAGATCAGGCTAGAGCGACCGATGGCCGCCCGCTACAACAGCGAGAATAACAGTCCACCGCTGGCGCGACCCGGGATTTATCTCGGGCGTATGGTGATCTTCCTGATCCTTGTGGGCTTCCTGGCCTTCATCCTGTTCAAGCAGATCACCCCGGCCTTCCTGGCCAATCCCGGGCTCAACGGGCTGATCCTCGGGGTTCTGCTGATCGCGGTGCTGATCGCCTTCGGGCAGGTCGTCCGGTTGTTCCGCGAGGTCGGCTACGTCAACGCGGTGGCGACCGGCGCTCAGGCCAAAAAGCCGCCGGCGCTGCTCGCCCCGATGGTGCCGATGATCGCGGCCCGGAAGACCGGGGCGCTGCTGCCGGGGACGACCGGTTATCTCGATACGATCGCGGCGCGCCTCGACGAGGGCCGCGAGATGCTGCGCTACATCGCCGGCATCCTGATTCTCCTGGGCCTGCTCGGCACCTTCTGGGGCCTGATCGACACGCTCTCGGCGGTGGGCGGGGTGATCAAGGGCATGCGCGGCGGAGGCGATGCCGGCGTGATGTTCGACGAACTCAAGTCCGGACTCGCCGTGCCGCTCTCGGGCATCGGCCTCGCCTTCTCGGCCTCGCTGTTCGGCCTCGCCTCGTCGCTGATCACCGGCTTCCTGGAGCTGCAGGCCGGCCAGGCCCATGCTCGGTTCCACAACGAATTGCAGGATTGGCTGCTGTCCGGAACCGCTTCCGAGCCGGTGGTGGCGGGCGCTGTCCGGCCTGTCGCCGCCGCCGGTGCGCAGGATCTCAAGGAGGCGGTCGAGCGCCTGACCGCGATCGTGTCCGAGGGCGGGGGCGGCCGGGCCGCCACGCTGGCCATGACCAACCTCGCCGAGGGCATCCAGGGCCTCGTCCAGCACATGCGCGCCGAGCAGCAGATGATCCGCGACTGGGTCGAGGCTCAGGCGAGCCGCGAGCGCGAGCTGAAGCAAGTCCTCGACCGGCTCGGCCGGGAGCGGGTGTAGTGGCCTCGACCGCAGCGCGCGCCCGGCGCCCCCTCAATGTCTGGCCCGGCTACGTCGACGCGCTGGCGACGCTGCTGCTGGCGGTGGTGTTCCTGCTCACGGTGTTCGTGGTCGGCCAGTTCTTCCTGTCGCAGGAATTGACTGGGCGGGACGCCACGCTGGTCAAGCTCAACCGCCAGATCGCCGATCTCACCGATCTCCTGGCGCTGGAGCGCTCGAACCGCCGCGGCCAGGAGGACGAGGTCCGCAATCTCCGCACCACGCTCGCCGGCGTCGAGGCCGAGCGCGACCAAGCGAAGTCCCAGGCGGAGGCCGCCACCGTGAGCCAGGGGGCCGCCGGCGCCCTCGACAAGCAGCTGGAGACCGAGCGCGGCGCGACCAGGCGGGCCCTGTCCCAGGTCGATCTCCTGAACGAGCAGATCAGCGCCATGCGCCGCCAGCTCGCGGCCCTCGAGGATGCGCTGGCGGCCTCCGAGACCCGCGACCGGGAATCGCAGGTACGGATCGCCGAACTCGGCAGCCGGCTGAACGTAGCCCTGGCCCAGAAGGTCCAGGAGCTGGCGCGCTACCGCTCGGACTTCTTCGGGCGCCTGCGCCAGATCCTCGGCAACCGGCCGGACATTCGGGTGGTCGGCGACCGTTTCGTGCTGCAATCCGAGGTGCTGTTCCCCGGCGGCTCGGCGACGTTGAAGCCGGAGGCCGGCCCCGAACTCGACCGGATCGCCGGGGCCATCGCCGACCTCGCCCGGCAGATCCCGGCGGACCTACCCTGGGTCCTGCGGGTCGACGGTCACACCGATGCGCGGCCGATCACCACCGCGCAGTTCCCGTCGAACTGGGCGCTTTCGGCTGCCCGGGCCATCGCGGTGGTGCAGTACCTGGCCGGCAAGGGCATCCCGCCGCAACATCTCCTGGCCGGAGCCTTCGGCGAGTTCCAGCCGCTGGACGCCGGCACGACCGAGGATGCCTACGCCCGCAATCGTCGGATCGAGATGAAGCTGACGGAACGGTAGGGGCTCACCCTTCCGATATGCCGGACCGAACGAAGCGTTTTGATAGTCCGGCCCGCGATGGCGTACACTGGCGGTGATGCCCTCGGGGGCACACGCATCGCCCGGCGCCAACCACAGCCAGGGCAGCGTTGGCCTTCCCCAGCACCTCGGCCTGGGCCCGGCCGTCGCGGTGAGCATCGGATCGAGACCCGTGGCGTCGGCCTGCGCGAGGATCCCGGAGGCGGTATTGGCGTAGCCCGGCAGCCGGTCGGGCCCCTCCACGGACGGAAACCCTTAGGCTCGGGAACTCGACCTTCAACGCGGCCGCCCGTTAAAGCGCGATCACTGTCCCGGATCCGGGCGACGGATAGACCCCTTCCGTCGCCGAACCCGACGCAGCCAAGTCCCAAATCACTCGGCGGCGGGGATGCGTTCGCCTTCGCGGGTCCGAAGACCCTTGCCGCGGGCGGTCTCGTCCAGGGCGTCGGTGAATTGCAGGCTGGCGAGCTGGGCGTAGAGCGCGCCCTGGGCGAGCAGGCTCTCGTGGGTGCCGGTCTCGACGATGCGGCCGTCGTCCAGCACCAGGATCCGGTCGGCGGCGCGGATCGTGGCCAGCCGGTGGGCGATCACCAGGGTCGTGCGCCCGCGCATCAGCGTGTCGAGGGCGGCCTGGACCGCGCGCTCGGATTCCGCGTCGAGCGCCGAGGTCGCCTCGTCGAGCAGCAGGATCGGCGAATCCTTTAGGATCGCCCGGGCGATGGCGACGCGCTGGCGCTGTCCGCCGGAGAGGGTCACGCCGCGCTCGCCGACCTGCGTGTCGTAGCCCTGCGGCAGGGCCGCGATGAAGCCGTGCGCGTTGGCGAGTTCGGCGGCGCGCCTCACCTCGGCCTCGCCGGCCTCGGGACGTCCGTAGCGGATGTTCTCGGACACGGTCCCGGAGAACACCACCGGATCTTGCGGGACCAGGGCGATGCGGGCGCGCAGCGCCTCCGGATCGACCTTCGTGATGTCGGTGCCGTCGACCAGCACGCGGCCACCCTGCGGATCGTAGAAGCGCAGGAGCAGCTGCAGCACCGTCGACTTCCCGGCACCGGACGGTCCCACGATGGCGATGCGTTCGCCGGGGGCCGCCGCGAAGGTCAGCCCGTCCAGGGCGGCGTGACCGAGCCGCGTCGGATAGGCGAAGTGCACGGCCTCGAAATTCACGGCGCCAGCGGCCGGCTTGGGCAGGGGCAGGGCCGGGGAGGGCGCACGGATCGCGGGCTCGGCCGCGAGGATCTCCGTGAGCCGCTCGGCTGCGCCGGCCGACATGGCGAGGTCGCCGTAGACCTCCGAGAGCTGGCCCAGCGCGCCCGCTCCGAACACCGCGTAGAGTACGAATTGCGACAGCTCACCGCCGGTCATCGTGTGGTTGAGAACGCCCTGGGCGCCGTACCACATCACCCCGACTACCGAGGCCGAGATCAGGAAAATTGCCACGCCGGTGAGCAGTGCCCGCGCCCGGATCGAATCCCGGGCGGCCCTGTAGGCGTCCTCGGAGGCCGCCGCGAACCGGGCCGCGGCCGTACCCGAGCGCCCGAAGGCCTGCATGGTCCGCACTGCCCCGACCGCCTCCGCGGCGTAGGCCGAGGCGTCCGCCAGCCGGTCCTGCGCGGCCCGGGAGCGCCGCCGCACGCCGCGGCCCGAGACGATCAACGGGAACACGATCACCGGGATGGCGGCCAGCACCATCACGGACAGGCGCGGGCTGGTGATCACCATCATGGTGGTCGCGCCCACGAACAGGAACAGGTTGCGCAGCAGGATCGAGACGGAGACGCCGAAGGCCGCCTTGATCTGCGTCGCGTCCGCGGTGAGCCGGGAGACGATCTCACCCGATTGCGAGCGGTCGAAGAAGGCTGGGTCGAGGATCGTCAGCCGGGCGAAGACGGCACTGCGCAGATCCGCGACCACGCGCTCGCCCAGCGTGACCACGGTGTAGACCCGGGCCGCGCTCGACAGCGCGAAAGCCGCGACCACCCCGAGCAGCGCGAGGAAGTAGGCGTCGATCACGTTCGCGCCGTCGGCCGTGAAGCCGTGGTCGATGACCCGCCGCATGGCGATCGGCACCACCAGGGTCGAGCCCGAGGCGCAGATCAGGGCGAGGATTCCGGCGGCGATCCGCCCGCGATACCGCAGGGCGAAGGGCAGGAGCGGCCGCAGTGCGCTCAAAGGGGCCTTCGGCCGGCCGGAAGCGGCCGCTTTGGTCTTACGGGCCATCACGCCTCACGCGTCTCTTCCCACCCGGTCCACGGCGCTTGTTCCCGGAGAGAGCCTGCGATATACGCCGCCCCTCATCCGATTGCGCGTGTTCAATGGCCGCGGGCCGCCACCACGGTCGGCTTGGACGTGCCGTTGCCACGAACCTACGGTTCGTGGCAACCGCTGACACCTTCCGCATCCCGGGCCGGGCGGCGCCTCCTGCGCTCCCCGCCGGCATGCCAGAACAGGAACGACAGGTCATGGCGAAGGACGCGGCCGCAAAGGCCAAGGGGACCGAGCACCCCGACTACCACTTCATCAAGGTCGTGATGACGGACGGCACCGAGTACCGGACCCGTTCGACCTACGGCAAGGAGGGTGACACCCTCAACCTCGACATCGACCCGCTCACCCATCCGGCCTGGACCGGTGGCGAGCAGAAGATGCTCGACCGCGCGGGCCGCGTCTCGCGCTTCAACTCGCGGTTCGGCAACCTCGGCAAGCGCTGATCCCGGACGGATCGCGCCGAAACGAATCAGGACGGGCGGTCCCTAGCGGAGCCGCCCGTTTTTTCGTGTCTGTCCGGCGCTGTCGCAGAGCAGGGCGGGAATTTTTCTGGCGGAATGGTCTGGCGAATTTTCCAGCCTTCCGACGCGTTCGATCTTCTCCGACGCCGCATGGAGAAAATGTTCTTCTGTCACGGCGCTGTCCGGGCGCTCCACCCGGTCAACCCGATCGGTGCGGCCTCTTTTCCAGCCAAGCCGAGCCGTCGTAATGTCCGGTGCCGTCGATGTTCCGCCCGGTCACGATCTTCGGTTGTCGCGATCTCGTCCAGGTCCGATGGCAGATGTCTGTTCCGATGTGTTTGTCGTGCGGTGTGTGAGTATTTTGTAAAACAAACTCAATACATCTTATGGCGCGCTCGAACATTGCGAGTGACGTTTTCGAGGTCTTTGTTCATGAAACGCTGGCTGTTTTTTGTCGTCGCAGTCCTGTTGACCTTCGCCGCCCCAGCCTTGGCGGGCGGGAAGATCAAGGTCGGCATCATGAGCGATTCCGAGGACGTCTGGGCGAAGGTCAAGGCGATCGCCGCCAAGGATGGGCTCGATCTCGATCTGGTCGTGTTCTCGGACTACCTGCTGCCGAATGCCGCCCTGGATGCCGGGGACCTTCAGGCCAACGCCTTCCAGCACAAGCCCTTCCTGGAGAACCAGATCACCGCCAAGGGCTACAAGATCGTGCCGGTCGGGGCCACGATCGTCTCGCCGATCGGGCTCTATTCCCGGAGGGTGAAGGCGGTCGGCGACCTGAAGGCCGGCGCCAAGATCGGCATCCCGAACGACCCGTCGAACGGCGGGCGTGCCCTGTTGCTGCTTCAGGCGCAGAAGTTGATCAAGCTGAAGGACGGCGTCGGCATCCTGCCCACGGTGCTCGACGTGACCGACAATCCGAAGACGCTTCAGTTCCGTGAGATCGACGCGGCCCAGTTGTCGCGCAGCCTCGACGATCTCGACGCTGCGGTGATCAACACCAATTACGCGGTCGAGGCAGGCCTGAAGCCGGGCAAGGACTCGATCGCGATCGAGTCGTCGGTCGACAATCCCTATAGCAACTTCATCGCGGTTCGGGAGACGGACAAGAACGCCCCCTGGGTGCCCAAGCTGGTCCACGCCTATCAGAACGATACGATCCGGGCCTACATCACGGACAAGCGGCCGGGGGAAGTGCCGGCCTTCTGAGATTGGCGCGCGGTCGGAACCAGCCGGTCCGGCCGCGCCACAATCCTCAGCCCTCGCCGAGGCGGAACGCCATGCGCAGCAGGCCCTGCTGCGCCGCCACCGGGCTCTCGACCGGCATCGGCGTCGGGCGGTCGTCGGTGATCAGTGAATCCAGGTGCAGGATGCGGGCGTGCAGCCGGCGCGCCCGCTGGATCAACTGCTGGAGGCGCATCGGCAGCAGGGTGAAGTCCGACTGCTTCGGCGGGTCGGACTTGCCGAGCTTGACCCGATGCTTCTCCAGCAGCGCCTCAGCCGGGGTCATCTCGCCCTCCGACACCGCGCGCTGCACGAGCAGCCACGACGCGATCTGCATGAGTAGCGTCGTGAGGCGCATGCTCTCGGCCGCGTAACTCAGCGTGGCATCCCGGGAAACCAGGCGCGACTCGTCCCGGCCCTGGCCGTCGAGGTAGGCCGCCGTCTCCTCCACGAGCAGCATGCCGTCGCGGAACAGCGTCTTGAACGCCTCGGAATTGACGTAGGTCTTGCCGAAATCGACCCAGTCCCGATCGTCCCGGAACGTGACATCGAAGCCGTTCATGTGCCTCTCCTGTGCCGCCGACGGGCCAAGCCGTCCCGGACCGGGACATTCCGGCCATGGCTCTCGGGCGACGCCGCAATCCTAGCGCCGAACCGCGGCAGCATCAGGGTTAGATCTTTCTTAACCTTAATGAGCCGGCCGATGGTTAAGATATGGCACACGCCGCCGGCTGCAAGCATTCAAAAGGTGACCTGGACACCGCCGAATATACGGTGCCTTGGACCGGTCTTGAAATCGGGCTCCCCGCGGCCGCGCAGCCTTGAACAGCGGAGCGTGGGCCTCGCGAGGAACAGTTGCACGACTCTTCTTGAAACACCCGGAAGGTGTGTCGCCGTCCGGGCTCGGCAGAGTCGGACGCCCGAGCCGTTCCCGACCGCCGCGCAATCGTGAACGGCTCCAAGGCCTTGGATCGGCACGTTGGCTTGCGCCGAGCCGGTATCCACTCCGGCGGTGGACGCTTTAATGCTGATGCTGGTGGCCGCCACCAGGCGCGCTCGCGCCGATCGGTGCGACCGAGAAGGTGACCGGCACGGTGCCGGCCCGCTGGAACGTGAGTGTCCCGGATACGCTGTCGCCGGCCTTCGGGGCGCCCGAGAGGCCCTCGAACATCAGGTGATAGCCGCCGGGCTTCAGCTCCACGGTCTCGCCCGGCTTGACCGTCAGGCCGCCGGAGACCGGGGCCATCTTCATCACGCCGCCCTCCATCGACATGGAGTGGATCTCGCCCGAGCGCGCGAACGGCACCGCGGCGCCCGTCAGCGTGTCCGGGACGCTGCCGGTGTTGCGGATCGTCACGTAGCCGCCCGCGACCTTGGCGCCGTTCGGCGTGGCACGCAGCCAGGGCGTGTCTATCGTGAGGTCGCCGGCCTTGATCGGATCGGCCTGGGCCGCCCCCGTGAACAGGCTGAGGCCGAGGAGGGCCGCGCAAAAGATCTTCATCGGCATGCTTCCGTCCTGAGGATGATGATCGACCGAGACGACACGTCGGGGCCGCGCGGCCGGTCCTTCCGAGGAAGGCGGAATCCCGCGCTGGCCGGCGGTGCGGTGACATCTCTGCCACACTGATCGACCCGGGACTGTTGTCGCCGTGCCGCATCCAGTCGCCACGTGCGCTGGCGCACGCCGACGCCACAATCCGGCCCCTTCGATAGGGAGTCTTAAGGTCATCCCGACACCGTGGCGACCGAGTAGACCCGCTCTCGCCATGAACTGACGAACTCCGGACAAGAGCCAGCGACTGATGCGCATCAAGGCAACAAACCGGTTCACCGCCATCCTGGGCGTCGCCGCGCTCGGCACGCTCGGCCTCGGTGCCGCCGAGGCCCGCGACCAGGGCAACTACGCCCAGGCCGAATGGGCGCAGGACTACGCCTCGCCCGCCGGCATGCAGGTGCAGCGCGAGACCGTGCCGATCCTGTCGCCCCAGACCGTGTCGGCCACCGAGCAGATGGTCGAGCGCTATCGGGACATCGTCAACCGCGGCGGCTGGCGCCCGGTCTCCGGTGCCGACCGCCTGCGCGTCGGCGCCAAGGGCCCGGCGGTGGCCGCGGTGCGCCAGCGCCTGATCGTCACCGGCGACCTCGATCCGGCCGCCGGCGGCTCCGGCGTGTACGATTCCTACGTCTCGGCCGGCGTGAAGCGGTTCCAGGCCCGTCACGGCCTTAGCCAGACCGGCGCCATGAGCCTCGCCACCCAGCAGGCGATGAACGTGCCCGCCGACGTGCGGCTGCACCAGCTCGAGACCAACGTCGTCCGCCTGCGCTCCTATTCGGGCGATCTCGGCCGGCGCTTCGTGATCATGAACATCCCGGCCGCCCTGGTGGAGACCGTGGAGAACGGCCAGGTCGTCACGCTGCACGCCGCCGGCGTCGGCAAGATCGACCGCCAGTCGCCGATCATGAACACCAAGGCGACCCAGATCAACTTCAACCCGACCTGGACGGTCCCGGCTTCCATCGTGAAGAAGGACCTGATTCCGAAGATGCAGAAGGATCCGAACTACCTCACCGACAACAAGATCCACATCCTGTCGGGCAACGGCGAGGTCTCGCCGCGTTCGATCAACTGGAACTCGGACGAGGGCACGCGCTACACCTACCGGCAGGAATCGGGCGCCGACTTCAACTCGATGGGCATCGTGCGCATCAACATCCCGAACCCCTACGGCGTGTTCATGCACGACACGAACACCAAGGGCGTGTTCGGCGACGATTTCCGCTTCATCTCGTCGGGCTGCGTGCGCGTGCAGAACGTGCGCGAGTACATCACGTGGCTCCTGAAGGACACGCCCGGCTGGGGCCGCGAGCAGGTCGAGCAGGCGATCGAGAGCGGCAAGCGCGTCGACGCCAACATCGCTCAGCCCGTGCCGGTCTACTGGACCTACATCACCGCCTGGGCGACCCCGGACGGCCTCGTGCAGTTCCGTGACGACATCTACAAGCGCGACGGCGTGAACGTGCCCTCGACCATCGGGGCGCCGACCCCGGTCGCCAGCGCCGAACCGCTGCCCCAGACTTTCGAGCCTGGCGACGAGGAGTAAGCGCTCCGCGCTTCGACCCGACGGGCTCATCCGAGGCCCGCACCCCGACCCGGGGTGCGGGCCTCGCGCGTTCGGGGCCGCTCTGTCATCCGGCGGTCAAACGCCTCTGCTTGGCCTTTGCCGCCGAGCAGGAGCCCCCGATGTCGCGCGATTCGATCTCAGCCGCCGGACGCCTCACCCGCCGGGAGACCGTGGCAGGCGCCGCCGCCCTCTCGCTCCTGGCCGGCCGCGCGGGCGCGCAGGAATCCGGTGAGGCCACGGGCATCGTCTACGCCATCCAGGCGACCGGTTCCGAGCGCGCGCCGCTTTCGGGCGTGCTGGTCTCCAACGGCCGGGAAGTGGTGCGGACGGACAGGGACGGCCGCTACCGCCTTCCGATGCCGGGCGACGGCGCGGTGTTCGTGATCAAGCCGCCGGGCTATGCCCTGCCGCGGGACGCCGACAACGTGCCCCGCCACTCCTATATCCACCAGCCCGGCGGGACGCCCGCGGGCCTCGGCCTGCGCTACAGGGGCCTCGCGCCCACCGGTCCGCTCCCGGCCGCGATCGACTTCACCCTGACGAAGGCCGACGAGCCGGCGGATTTCGACGTGATCCTGTTCACCGATCCGCAGCCCGAGAGCCGGTTCGAGCTCGACCACGTGCGCGACACCGCAGTCGCCCGGGCGATGGCGATCCCGGCGGCCTTCGGCCTCACCACCGGCGACGTGCTGTTCGACGACCTTTCGCTCTACGGCCGCTCCAACCGCATCGTCGGGCGGATCGGCCTGCCGTGGTACAGCCTGCCCGGCAACCACGACCTCAACATGCAGGCGCCGGACGCCCGCTACAGCCGCGAGACCTGGAAGCGCGTGTTCGGGGCGCCGACCTACGCGTTCCGTCACGGGCGGGCGCTGTTCGTGATGATCGACAACGTCGAGTGGATGGGGCCGCCGGTCCCCGTGGGGGCCAACACCTACCGGGGCCATGTCGGAGAGCGCTCGCTCACCTTCCTGAAGAACCTTCTGGCCGAGATCCCGCCGGACGATTTGATCGTGCTGGCGACCCATATCCCGCTGGTGACCGATACCGGCGACGACCCGCGCAGCGCGACGATCGACCGGGCCGCGCTCCTCGACCTGTTGGCCGGCCGGACGGTGCTGAGCCTCGCCGGCCACACCCACACCACCGAGCACCATTACCTTGCGGAGCGGCACCACCACCACGTGATGACCGCCGTGTCCGGCTCGTGGTGGAGCGGCCCCGACACCCGCACCGGCATCCCGTCCGCCGACAGCCGCGACGGCACGCCGAACGGCTTCCACGTGCTCTCGATCCGCGGCACCGACTACACCACTCGCTTCGTCCCCGCCCAGGGCGAGCCGGACGCGGCGATGCGGATCGCCTTCGAGAGCGAATTGCGCCCGGCCGCCCCCGAGATCGTCCGGGCGAGCCACCCGATGCAGGGGCTGCGCCCGCCGGTCCCGCAGGACGCGCTGTCGGCGACCAATCTCGTGGTCAACGTGTTCGACGGCGGCCCGCGCACGAACCTCACGATTCGGATCGGCGACCGGGCGCCGGCGCCGATGGCGCGGACGCGCCGGCTCGATCCGTTCGTGACCGAACTCTACGCCCGCTATCCCGAGACCAAGAAGAGTTGGGTGCAGGCGACGCCCTCGACCCACATCTGGACCGCGGGCCTGCCCGACGACCTCGCGCCGGGCGCCCACCGGGTCACGGTCGCGGGCACAGACGAGTACGGCCGGCCGATCCGCGCCTGCGTCGTGCTCGAAGTCACGGGCGACGGCGCGCGCGGTTAGAAGGTCACGTCGGCGCGAGCGTGAACGCGGCCTGCATCGCGCGCGTCAGCGCCGCGCGAAAGCCCGTGATCGCGGCGATCAGGACGATGGTCAGCGCCGCGGCCTCCCACGGGTTTCGAACGATCGGACCGCAGACACTTTGGATGGCGAACAGGCTCAGGTTCGATGCGACCAGATGGACCAGGACGTGCCGCCCGGGACCGGTCCAGAGGCGCGGGACCGCGATGCGCCGCACGATCGCCATGCTGGCCGCCCGGTAGAGCAGCAAGAACAGCGCCGGCCCGATCACCCACAAGGTCGATGGCGGGAACCGCGAGGGCAGGCTCCCGGTGATCAACGCGACGGCCAGGAGCGTGTAGGTCGCCGACGCGGCGAGGCAGAGATCGATGCGGCCGAAAGGCTCCGTCCGGTCGGCGTAAGAGGCCCCCAGGAACAGCCACATCGCGTACGGGGCGAGGGGGAAATACGTGTTGCCGGGCGCGGGGAGGACGATCGCCAGCCACGGCAGATCGGGACCGTCGAACGGGATGCATCCGAACGAGGCCGAGGCCGCCAGGCAGGCCACCAGACAGGCCGGCCTGCGGACGACGTGCCCGAGCCCTCGGCCCAGCCAAACCATCGCGAGGCTCAGGACGAAGAACGAGGCGAGGAATTCGCTGTGGCCCGGCAGGTCCGTCAGCGTCACCACGCCGAGGATCCGCGCCGCCGACCACCCGTTGCCGTCGGTCAGGATCACGGCCCCGATCCCCGACAGGTAGAAGGCCAGCAGGATCTTGGCCGGCCCCTGCAGCCGCTCCCACACCGGCCTAACCCGGCCAGACCGGGCGGACAGGGCCGTGCCCCAGCCGAATGCGAACAGGAATCCCGGGAAGCTCACGAGATTGATGACGTTCGACAGGCCCGCCGTGAACCCGTCGATCGGGGCCTGGACGATCTGGACGACGTGGGCGAACACCATGCCGACCACGAGGAACGTCTTGAAGACATCGAGTTCGACGCACCGTCCCAGGTTGGCGTTCCGGGTGGACAAGACGAGGCCTCGGTCTGCGGCATCGATACGGTGCGCCAGCCCGAAGGTCGCCGGGAAGGGTAAAGATCCCATGCTGCCGGCCAGCCGCGCGATCCCTGCAGAGTTCCCTCGAGGCTGCTGCGCAAGACCTTAAGAATAAGGGAGACGGTAGGATGCCCCCATGGCCGGCCTAAGCCGGCGTGGCCGACTGCACTTGAGCCCACTGAAGGCGCGCTGGCGCGTATCGTTGCGTCGCAATCGGGAACGCCTGAACGCCGTGGATCCGGCGCTCCAGACGCCTCGGCGTTCCGCGACGTCGGCATGCTCGCCACAACCATCAGCGGGCGGCGATCAGATCCTTGATCCGCGCGGCGAGGGCGTCCATCGGGAAGGGCTTGGTCAGCACCTGCATGCCGGGCTCCAGGTGGCCGTGCCCCAACACCGCGGTCTCGGCGTAGCCGGTGATGAACAGCACCTTGAGGTCGGGCCGCCGCTCGCGGCCGGCATCCGCCATTTGCCGGCCGTTCATCCCCCCGGGTAGGCCGACATCGGTGACGAGCAGATCGATATGCACGTCCGACTGCAGGACCTTGAGCCCCGCGGTGCTGTCGGCCGCCTCGATGGCGGTGTAGCCGAGATCCTCCAGCACCTCGGTGACCAGCATCCGCACGGACGGCTCGTCGTCCACGATCAGCACGGTCTCGTCACGGCCGGCCCGCGCCACGCCGGAGAGCTGAAGGGCGACATCGCCCCCTTCGGCCTCACCGCGATGACGCGGCATGTACAGGCACACGGTCGTGCCCCGGCCGACCTCCGATTCGATCTGCACCTGGCCCCCCGATTGCTGCGCGAAGCCGTGGATCATCGAGAGCCCGAGGCCGGTACCCTGGCCGATCGGCTTCGTGGTGAAGAACGGCTCGAACACCCGGGCGATCACCTCCGGGGGCATGCCGGTGCCGGTGTCGGTCACGCGCAGCACGAGATACGGGCCTTCGGGGAGGTCGTGCCGGAGGGCCGCGGCCCGATCCAGGTGGGTGTTGGCGGTCTCGATGGTGATGCGCCCGCCCGCCGGCATGGCGTCGCGGGCGTTGATGCACAGGTTCAGGAGCGCGTTCTCGAGCTGGCCCGGATCGATCAGCGCCGGCCACAGCGCGGGAGCCCCGATCACATCCAGGCCGACCTCCGGCCCGATGGTGCGCCGGATCAGCTCCTCCATGCCGAGGATGAGCTGGTTCACGTTGGTCGGCTTGGGGGTCAGCGTCTGGCGGCGCGAGAAGGCGAGCAGGCGGTGGGTCAAGGCCGCCGCGCGCTTGGCCGCTCCTTGGGCCACCGTCATGTAGCGGTCCAGCTCGGCGAACCGGCCCTGGCTGATCCGAGTCTGCATCAGCTCCAGCGCGCCGGAGATGCCGGCCAGCAGGTTGTTGAAGTCGTGGGCCAGGCCGCCGGTGAGCTGGCCGACGGCCTCCATCTTCTGCGACTGGCGCAGGGCCTCTTCGGTCTGACGCTGGCTGGTCGTGTCGATGCCGACGCCCGTGCGCCGGAGCGGCCGCCCCGCGGCATCGTGATAGGTATGGCCGCGGGACAGGACCCAGTGGACGGTGCCGTCCGGGTGGCACAGGCGATACTCGAGTTCGAGGTCGCCGGCATTCGCCAATCCGCCCGCCATCGTCGTCTTGAGCGCCGGGCGGTCGTCGGGGTGGACGTTGGCGAGGAAGTCCGGGCGCGGGATGCCCTCCGATCCCCGTTCCGGATCGATCGCGTAGAGCTTGGCGATGGCGGCGTCGTAGAAGAACCGGTCGCTGTCCAGCTCGTAGGTCCAGACGCCGACCCCGCCGACCGCCGACAGGGCGAGGCGCGCGAAGTCCTGGGCGTCGCGCAAGAGGGCGTCGCGCTCCTTCTCGGCGGTGACGTCCCGGCCGGTGGCGTAGAGCATGTCTCCCGCCGGGACCGCGACCCAGGAGATCCAGCGCAGCGATCCGTCCTTGTGCCGGTAGCGGTTGACGATCCGCGGTTGGGCGCCTTCCGCCGCCGCGGTGTAGGCGTCGATGGTTTCGGCATGGTCGTCCGGGACCACGAACGCGTTGACGTGGCGGCCCAGGAGTTCCTCGGGTGTGTAGCCGAGCATCTTCGTCCAGGCGGGATTGACCCGCCGGAAGACCCCCGCGAAATCGATGACCAGCAGGAGGTCGGGCGACGTGTCCCAGAGGGTGTTCAGCTCCAGGGTCCGTTCCTGCACCTGCTGCTCGAGCGTGTCGTTGAGCGTCCGGAGCTCCGCCTCGGCGACCTTGCGCGCGGTCACGTCGTTGAAGAAGATCGCGATGTGCCGGTCCGCGGGCTCGCCGACCCGGATGGCGCGCACGTCGAACCAGCGCTCGAAATTGTTGGCGTAGCTCTCGAAGTTGGCCGGCTCGCCCGTCCAGGCGACGCGGCCGTAGGTCTCGAACCAGAACCGCTCCAGATCGGGCGCGAACTCCGTGACCCATTTCCCGCGCAGGTTGACACCGGCCTGACGCTCGAAGGCCGGGTTGGCCTCGAGGAAGCGGTAATTCACCGGGCGGTCGCCATCGAACTTCACCTCGACGATGGCGAAGGCCGTCTCCACCGTGTCCAGCAGCGTCCTGAACAGATCCTCCGTCTTGCGCAGGCGCTCGCCGGCTTCGCGCGGGCCGGTGCGGTCGCGCAGGATCTTGACGTAGCCGTGCCGCGTGCCGTCCTCGCGGCGCAGAGGCATCAGCTCACCGGAGGCCCAGAACTCGGAGCCGTCCTTGCGCACGTGCCACCGCTCGTCGGCGGCGCGGCCCTCGGCGAGGGCGACGCGCCTCTCCTCGCTGGGGCGCCCGGCCGCCCGGTCCCGCGCGGTGAAGATGCAGTCGCTCGACGCGCCGAGGATCTCGCCGCTTCGCCAGCCGAAGATGTTCTCCGCGCCGGCGTTCCAGTCGGTGACGATGCCATCCAGATCGGTGACGACGATCGCGAAATCGATCGCGCTCTCGATGACGTGCTGAAGATGGCTGCGTTCAGGCATAGCCCCGTTTAGCGGCTTCCGCGGCAAAAGTTAGGTCGGCTCCGAGGCTCCGACATCCATTATAAACCGCTCCGCTCGGCACCTTGCCTAACCTATATTGATGTTCATGCCGGTACCCGGCGCGACGGGTCCGACGGACATCCGCGGGGCGATCAACCGGACCGTGATCGGCATCCCCGTTGACGCCGTCGCCGCCCGGCGCGAAGCCCGCACGACGGGTTACCGCCGTGGGAGGATCGGGACGATGCTGGGGACGGTGGGGTTCGCGTTCCTGGCGGGGTTGCTGTCGGTGCTGTCGCCCTGCGTCCTGCCGCTGGTGCCGATCGTGCTCGGAACTGCCGCGTCGGAGCACCGTCTGGGGCCCGTGGCGCTGGCGCTCGGCCTGGCCCTGTCGTTCACAGCCATCGGGCTGTTCGTCGCCACGATCGGCTTCTCGATCGGGCTCGACGGCGACGTGTTCCGCAGCGCCGGCGCCGTGTTGCTCGTCATCCTCGGCGCGGTCCTGATGCTGCCGCGTCTGCAGGCGCGGGTCGCGACGGCGGCGGGGCCGGTCGGCGCCTGGGCGGAAGAACGCTTCGGCGGGTTCGGGTCCGGGGGGCTGTCCGGTCAGTTCGGTGTGGGTCTGCTGCTGGGGGCGGCCTGGAGCCCCTGCGTCGGGCCGACTCTGGGCGCCGCGTCGCTGCTGGCGGCAAGGGGCGAGCATCTCGGGAGCGTCGCCCTCACCATGCTGGCCTTCGGGATCGGCGCCGCCGCGCCGCTGATGCTGCTGGGCTTCGTCTCGCGCGAGGCGCTGATGCGCTGGCGGGGCGGGCTCGCGGCGGCCGGCAAGGGCGTCAAGGCAGCCCTGGGGGTCGTGATGGTTGTGCTCGGCCTGCTCGTCTTGACCGGCACCGACAAGCGCGTCGAGGCCGCGGCGGTAGCGGCCTCGCCGGATTGGCTGAACGCGGTGACAACGCGCTACTGACACGCACCGCACCGGCGGCCTCGGCCGAGACGGAGCCCGGTGATGACCGACGCACCCTCCCGTCCGGTCGGCCTTGCCCATGGCGGCCCGCGCCGCTGGGATCCGCGTCGAAGGCCGCTGGATGGTCCGGCCCGAGAGGCAATCTTCATCCTTCGCGGTCACGCTGCACGCCCCTTCGGACCCATGAACCGACCTTGACCGACGCCCCCGCATCACCGCCCGCTCACGGGGTCGCCGGCTGGCCGTTCGGGGCCGCCGCGCCCGGGATCCGCCGACCGGCCACCCTGCCCGATGGACGCCCGTGGCCGCGGATCCGGGTCGTCACGGTCGCCGCCGCCGGGGTGGACCTGCGCGACACCGCCGCCTCGGTGCTGCGCCAGGATTATCCGGAGCTGCGGCACGACCTCGTCCCGGCGCACCTCGGGCGCGCCCATGTCGAGGCGCTGCTGGCCGATGCCGCCTGCGACGCCGTGCTCTGGCTTAGCCCCGGCGAACTGCTCGCCCCCGGGGCGCTCACCGCGCTGGCCCTGGAGGCTGCGCTGACCGGCGCGCTTGCGGTGGCGGGCCTGCGCGTCCTGTTCGCCGACAGGGTGCTGGCGCTCGACACGCCCGGGACGACGGCTTCGGACGCGCCGGGCGGCGTGCCGTTCACCGGCGGCGAGGTGCTGTGGATGCGCGGTGCCCTGGGCGGGCAGACGATGCTCGACGCGGACGGCCGCCTGAACGCCGCTGCCGCGTGGTCGGCATTGACGGACGCCGCCCGCGGGACCATCGGCCGCCCGGTGCTGCTGCAGCGGGCGGACCGGGCGTCGGCCGAGGCCCCCGACGCCCTGTCGATCGTTTCCCTCACCGGCACCGGTACCCAGGGCGGTGCCGGCGTGGCCCAGCGACGGCTCGCCGAGGCTCTGGCGCTCGCCGGTCACCGGGTGACGCACGTCGCCCTGAGCGACCGACCCGAAGCCGCCGAATGGACCGACACCTTCCCGAAGGCCGAGGCTTTGGTCGCGGATGCCGTCCCCGCTCTGATCCTCGCCGGCAACCTGCATGGGGCGACCCGCAGCCTCGACGTGGTCGGGCGCCTCGCCCGGCGCGGCCCGGTGGCGCTGGTGCTGCACGACCTGTTCCCGCTCACCGGCCGCTGCTGCCATCCGCGCGCCTGCACCCGCGCCGTCACCGGCTGCGACGCGACCTGTCCCGGCCCGGACGAGTACCCGCAGCTCGCCCCGAACCGGATCGCCGGCATGCACGCGCGCAAGCGTGCCGTCCTGTCCGGTGTCGCCGGGCCGTGGCTGCTGGCCAATTCCGACTGGACCTTGACGCGCGCGCTGGACCTGGCACCGCCCGGCACCGTGGCCGAACGGATCCGGCTGGCCTTCCCGACCGCCGCGTTCCGGCCCGGCGACCGTGCGGCCCTGCGCCGCCGGCTCGGCCTGCCAGCGGATGATGTGCTGATCCTGGTCTCGGCGGTGATCGTCGACGGACCCGACAAGGGTTTTTCCGATCTGCGCGCCGCGCTCCAGGCCGTGGCGCGGCTGGGCGTCGGCGTCGTGGCGATCGGCCGGCTCGACGATCCGGCCCGGCTCGGCGTGCCGAACCTGTTCGCGCCGGGGCTGATCGCGGACGAGGAGATCCTGGCCGCCTGGTACGGGGCCTGCGACCTCCACGTCACCGCGAGCCGCCACGAGACCTTGGGACAGACGCCGATCGAGGCCGGCCTGTGTGGGGTGCCGACGCTGGCCTACCGCACCTCCGGCCTGACCTCGTCGGTGATCGACGGCGTGTCCGGCCGCCTCGTCCCGCTCGAGCCCGGCGCCCTGTCCCAGGCCCTGGCCGAGCTGGTGGACGATGCCGGGGCGCGGGCGCGGCTCGGGGCCTTCGCGCGCATCGCCCTGGAGAGCCGCCACAGCCCGGCCGCCGCCGCCCTGTCGCTCGACCGCATCGTCCGTGCGCGCGGGATGCTGACCGGCTCCGGGCGGCCCACCTTCACGCCCGCTCTGCTCGGCCATTTCCCGTTCGCAGCGGACCGGCAGCCGGGCGCGTCCGGCACGGTACCGGCGCCCTCCCGGCCCCTCGTGCGCCGGCTGCGCCGGGCCAAGCAGATGGTGCTCGGCCGGCGCATGCCCCTGTTCGTGCGCCGCTGCCTGTACCTCGCCGGCACCCTGCGGCGGAGCGTTCCGTGAGGTCGGCTCCCGAACGGCAGGGCGCCCGGCGGATCTATCTCGACCGGACCCATCTGCGCGGCCACGTCACCGGGATCGAGCGGATCACCCTCGACCTGTTCGCCCCGGACCGGCTCGCACCGCACGATGTCCGGCCGGTCACCAGCGGCTCGCTGCCCGGAATGATCGCGCAGCAACAGTTCGGCCTGCCGCTGCGGACGCTGGCCGACCGCGACGCGCTCTTCCTGTTCCCGGGCTTCCCGCCGGGGCCGCTCTGCGCCGTCGCGGCCGAGCGCTGCCTGTTCTACGTCCACGACACCTTCCTGCTCGACCGGCCGGAGGATCTGAGCCTGAAGAGCCGGCTCTACATGAGCCCGAGCTTCGCCCGGGCGCTGCGCTGGTGCCCGAACCTGTTCGTGAACAGCCGCACCACCGGACACGCCGTCCGGGCCGTCAGCCCGCCGCACGCACGGGTCGCCCTGCTGAGGCCGTCCGTGCGGGACGCCTTCGGCCTCGCCGACCTGCCGGGGCCGGCGTCCTATGGTCCAGGCATGCCGTTGCGCCTGCTGGCGATCGGCACGATCGAGCCGCGCAAGGACTATGCGGCCTCCCTGGCGCTGGTCGCCGCGCTCAACCGGGCCGGAATGCCGGCGGAACTGCACCTGGTCGGCCGGGTCGGCTGGGGCCGCCACGCCTTCCTGGACGACCCGCCGCCTTACCTTCACCGGTACGGGTATCTCGCCGATGCGGAGCTGCGGGCGCTGGCCGGCTCCTGCCACCTGCTGCTCTCGACATCGAAAGCCGAGGGGCTCGGCTTGCCCCTGCTGGAGGTGCAGCATGGCGGCCTGCCGGTGGTGGCACCGGACGCGCCGGTGTTCCGCGAGGTGCTGGACGCCTCCGCCCTGCTGATCCGCCCCGAGGATCCAGAGGCCGCTGCGGCAGCGCTCGCCGCCTGGGTCGGCGAAGGCGGCCTCGCCCGGTCGGCGGCGGAAAGCCGTGGGAACGTGGCGCGGTGGAACGCGGCTGCGTCCGAGGACAAGGAGCGCTTCCGGCGCTTCCTGGCGGGGGATCCGGACGCATACGCGGAACCGGGCACCACCCGCATCGGATGAGTCCGTTTACGTAGTCGCCAACATTTAAAGGCCTGATCGGGCCACAAAATCGTGACAGACCGTTCTCGTTCTAGCGGCGATATCTATACGGTTGCTGCTGCAGGGTGTGCATCAAGGCGAGAGTACTGGTTCGGTATGCTGGTTGCTGGAGTGTCGAGGAAGACACCGCCTCGGTGGAGGTTCTGTCCCGGATCGGCACGGTGGTGACCGGAAAGGGGACGGGAGCAGGATGGCGGTGGAAGACGGCACCGGTCGTCGTCCGACAGGTCAGGAGCGAGGCGCATGTTCGACTTCTCGACACGCATGAGCGGTGAGCAGCCCGTCCGCATGGTGCTGCCCCAGGTCGAATCCCGGCCGGAGGCGCGGGTGATCCTGCGCCGCCTGTGGCGGGGCAGCGGCTTCATCGTGCTGGGCGCCCTGTTCATGGTGGCGGCCGCCGTGGCGCTGCTCGGCCTGATCCCGCCGCGCTACACGTCCTCCATTCAGGTCCTGGTCGATCCCAGCGACCTACGGGTGGTCGAGAACGACGTGAACGCCCGCCAGCCCCAGGCCGATAGCGGCGTCTCCATCGCCGAGAGCCAGGTGCGGGTGATCCAGTCCGACAACGTCCTGCGCCGGGTGATCGCCAAGCTGCATCTCGACCAGGACGACGAGTTCGTGCTCCCCGACGGCAACAACCCGACGATCGCCTGGATCAAGGGTGCGCTCGGCATGCTGCCTCCGGCCGCGAGCCGCGACCCGGTCAACATCGCCCTCGACACGCTCCAGACCAAGCTCAGCGTCCGCCGGGCCGAGCGGACCTTCGTGATCGACGCCTCGGTGCAATCGCGCGATCCGGAGAAGGCCGCCCGGATCGCCAACGCCATCGGCGACGCCTACTTCGCCGAGGAGGCCGCCGCCCGCACCGATACGGCGCGGCGCGCCTTCGACGCGCTCACCGGACGGCTGGGCAGCCTGAAGCGCGACGTCGAGCAGGCCGAGGGCGAGGTGGTGCGCTACCGCGAGGCCCACAAGCTCGTGGCCTCGAGTGGCCGCCTGCTGACCGACCAGCAGCTCGGCGACCTCAACCAGCAGCTCGTCACCGCGTCGATCAAGACCGCTGAGGCGAAGTCGCGGTTGGACCAAGCCCGCAAGATGCGCACCTCGGACCCGAGCACCGCCCTGCCGGAGATGCTGCAATCCCTGGAGATGCAGGCGCTGCGGCAGCAATACGCCACGCTCTCGCGCAACACCGCCGAGCTCGCGACCCGGCTCGGCGAGCGCCACCCGGCCATGGCCGAGCAATACGCCCAGCAGCGTGACCTCCAGCGCCTGATCCAGCGCGAGAAGGAGCGGATCATCGACACGACCCAGAAGGATTACGACCGGGCCGCCGCCAGCGAGGCGGCGATCCGGACCAATCTCGACCGGGTGAAGACCGAGACCGTGAGCAGCGACCGCGCCTATGTGGGCTTACGCGAGCTGGAGCGGACGCTGGAGGCCCGCCGGGGAGTCTACGAGGCCTATCTGAAGCGCGCCCGCGAGGCGAGCGAGCAGGAGCGCCTCAACACCACCAACGTCCGGATCATCTCAGTGGCGACGCCGGCCCGCCAGCGGACCTTCCCGCCCTCGCCGAAGATCGTGCTGCCGGTGGCCCTCGTGCTCGGCCTGCTGCTCGGCGGCGCCATCGCGTTGGCGCTCGGCGCCGACAGCGATCGTCGGCGGTTCCGCCGGGCCGTCGCACGCCCCGGGACCAGCTTCCGGGCCGCCGATGCGTGATGTCGAGGCTCCGAGCCCGGCAGACTCGGAGGCGGCGTCGCAGGACCGGGCTGCTCCGGAGCCGCCCACGACCGTCACGCTGTTCGGCTACGGCTTCCACGTCGGCACCGCGTCCGCGATTGTGACCGCGGTGGCGGCACGGCGCTCGGACGGGCCCCGGACGATCGTCACCGCCAACGTCGACCACGTCGTCCAACTCGCCGAGGACGCGGATTTCCGGGGCGCCTACGCGCGCGCCGCCGCCCGGACCCTCGACGGCATGCCGCTGGTCTGGCTCGCCCGGGTGGCGAGCGGCCGGCCGGCGGAGCGGATCACCGGCCACGACCTCCTGGCCTGCATCCTGGCCGACCCGCCGCCCTACGCCCGCCGGGTGTTCTTCGTCGCCGCCCGCCAGGACGTCGCCGACATGCTGACCACGCGCCTCCAGGCCGCCGGCCTGCCGGACGGCGCGGTGGCGAGCGCGGTGCCGCCCTTCGGCTTCGAGGACGACGCGTCTTACGGCAGCGCCCTGGCCGCGCGGATCCGCGCCCACGGCACCACCCTTCTGGTGATGGGCGTCGGCGCACCGAAATCGGAAGTCTGGGTCGATCGCCAGGGTCGGGCGCTGGGCAACCCGGTGGTGTTCTGCGTCGGCGACGCCCTCTCGGTCGCGGCCGGCTGCCTCCCCCGCGCTCCGTGGCTGATGCAACGGCTCGGCCTCGAATGGGTGTTCCGCTTCCTATGCGCCCCGCGCCGTCTCTTCCGCCGCTACTTCATCGAATCCTGGCGCTTCATCGGCATCGCCGTGCGCGACCGGGTTTCGGGGCGGCGGGATTGAGGGGGCGGGCCGGCGCCGGGTGCGCAAGCCCCATCCCATCCACGCCCTGATCGTCAGCGTGATTGGACAGTCGTTCGTCCGGCTTCGCCCCACCGTCGTCTGTCATTCCAACGTGTCGCGGGCGAGCTTCAGTCGGCTACGCAAACAACTCCGGCCGGCGCAATTGGAGAGCAAAGAGCAGCAGCAGCGACTTCATGTCGGTGAGGGCGCCGCGGCGGGTCATGGCCAGGAGTTCCGGCAGCGGGATCTCATGCACGGCCACCGCCTCACCCTCCGCGGCCAGGCCGCCGCCGGCGCCGGTGCGGTCGGATTCCCCGTAGGCCGCCAGGAACAGGTCCATCCGCTCGGTCGAGATGCCCGGCATCGTCCAGGCGCTGGCCACGAGGTCGAGGGTGCCGAGGCGCAGCCCGGTCTCCTCGGCGGCCTCGCGCCGGACCTCGTCCTCCGGCGCGCCGTCATCGAGCAGCCCCGCCGGGACCTCGACATGGCTCGGCGGACCGCCGGAATAGAGCACCGGCGCCCGGAACTGCGAGACCAGCGTCGCCACCCGCCGGACCGGATCGTACGGCAGCACCGCGACGGCGCGGCCGTGATCCTCCATTTCGCGCGTGATGCGCGTGCCGTCGTCCTGCATCACCTCGGCCACGAGGTAGCGGGCCCATCCCTCGTGCACGAGGCGCACGCCCCCGATCCGTGGTGCCATGCCGTCTCCGCCATATCCCTGGGAACCGGACGGATCGCTCAGGAATGCGGCGGCTTCGCGGAGGCCGTCATGCGGAAACGCAGGCGATCGCCGTCCCGCTCGGCCGAATCGAGCCGGGCACCCTCCTCGCGCACGAGGTTCGGGATGTCGATCATCGCCATCGGATCCGTGCAGGTGACCACCAGGACCCGCCCGGCGCCCAGCGCGCGCAGGGCCTTGCGGGTGCGCAGGACCGGGAGCGGGCATTTCAACCCGGTCAAGTCGAGTTCGACACGATCCGGTTCGTCGTCCTGCACGGGGTCGGCCTCATCCCGCACCGATACCCGCGCTCGCGACGGCCGACTACCACTCGTGATAGCCGAAGACCGGACCGCGATACGTGTCCGGCGCGAACACATAGTAGGTCGGGCCGTAATAGCCGTATTCCATGTTGCGACCAGGGGTCGGCGCGTATCCGTATCCGTAACCGAACGGCACCGGATAGCCGTACTCGCCGTAATAGCTGTATTCCGGACGGACCCGTGCCTCTGCGACGAGTCCCGCACCCACGGGCGGGCGTGCGACCGGGACGGCGCGTTGGGCGCGATACGGCCCCAGATCCGCGGCGAAGCAAACGCCGCCGGCCGTCACGGCGGATAAGACGCCGGCCGCAAGCGCGACGGTGTGGCGAGTCATGGCGTCGGTCTCCTGACGAGGACGATTCGGCCTCGGAGGGATCCGATCACATGGCCTGCGGCAGACTAGCCTCGCGGGCCTTGGCTGAAGCTTGCGGCTCCCGTTGAAGGTGATTCGGATCGGGGACTCGGCCCAGGACAGCGTGTCTGACAGGTGACAAAAAATCCCGGCCTCGATGAGACCGGGAATGTTGGAGCAGATTGGAATACGGACTTACCAGCCGTAATCGTCGTAGCCGTAAGCCGGGTAGCCATAAGCGGGATAGGCGTAGCTGCGGACCGGCGCGTAGCCGTAGCCATAGGCCGGGTAGCCGTAGCCGCCGTAATAGCCGTAGCGGGGAGCCGCACTGGCGGCCAGCGCCCCGCCGATGATGCCGAGGGCGGCACCGGCCGCGACGGCGCCGGCGACGCGGCCGCCATAGCCGCGGCGGTATCCGTAGCCGCCGCCATAATAGCCCCGGCGCCACCCGACGGTGTCGATATGGGTGCTGGGGCCGCCGACCTGCACGGCACTTTGCGCCGGCAGAGGGGCCGCCTCGGCGGCGGTGAATGAACCGGCGATCATGGCCAGCGCCGATGCGCCGGCGACGAGAGATGTGGTGATGCGGGACATGGACACTTCCTCCACGCGCTGAACCATCGGCGTGAGAACCGTCAGGTATCGCACTTCGTTCCGCGCCACGGTGTGCGGCCGCACGGTCTCGATGGCGCGCGGTTCAGAACACGCATTCCGAGAAGGCCGGGCGCACGCAGGCACCCCAGCGGCCCTCGTAATCGGCGAGCAGGTCGTCGGCCCGGGTGCGCCCCGCCGTGACGATCGCCTCCAGGGGCTGAAGGTAGACGGTCTCGTCGCGGCCCTCGGCGTCGCGCCGGGCCCGTGCGCGAAGACCCGCGCGCGCGATGGCCAGCGCCTCGGCGGCGACGGCTCCGAGCGTGGTGTTGGCGACCGGCGTGGCGAGCCCCAGGCGCGGCGCCGTCGCTCGCGCGGCCTCCCGGTTGGCCGGGCTCCAGCCCTTCACCAGGTCGAGGGCCGCGTCGAGGGCCGATTCGTCGTAGAGTAGCCCGGCCCAGAACGCGGCCTGGGCGGCGATCATGCCAGGATCGCCGACATCGGCGCCACGCATCTCCAGGAAGCGCTTGAGCCGGACTTCCGGGAAGGCCGTGGAGGCGTGGTTCGCCCAGTCTGCCACCGTGGCGTACTCGCCCGGGAGCTGCGCCAGCTTGCCGGTCATCAGGTCGCGGAAGGAGGCGCCCGACACGTCGTGGTAGATGTCGCCGCGCTTGACGAAGTACATCGGCATGTCGAGCAGCCAGTCGACATAGGCTTCGTATCCGAAGCCGGATTCGAACGCGAAGGGCAGCATGCCGGTGCGGTGCGGGTCGGTGTCGCGCCAGATCTCCGAGCGGCGCGACAGGAAGCCGTTGGGCCGCCCGTCGGTGAACGGTGAGTTGGCGAACAAGGCGGTGGCCACCGGCTGGAGCGCCAGGGAGGCGCGCATCTTGCGCACCATGTCGGCCTCGGAGGCGAAGTCGAGATTCACCTGCACGGTGGCGGTGCGCAGCATCATGTCGAGGCCGAGCGAGCCGACCTTCGGCATGTAGCCGGCCATGATCTTGTAGCGGCTCTTGGGCATGACCGGCGTCTCGTCCCGGCGCCAGCGCGGGCTCATGCCCAGCGTCAGGAAGCCGATATCGAGGGGGTCGGCCGCGCGCTTCGTGGCTGCGAGATGCGTGGCGAGTTCGGCCGCGGTGCCGTGCACGTCCGGTAGCGCCGCGCCGGACAGCTCGAACTGCCCGCCCGGTTCGATCGAGATCGCCCCGCCCTCCTCGGCCGACAGGCCGATGATGTTGCCGAGGTCGAGGATCGGCTCCCAGCCGGTCTCGCGGGCGAGCCCTTCCAGCAGGGCGCGGATGCCCCGCTCGCCGTCATACGGCACTGGCTCGCGGCTCTCCCGGTAGAACGGGATCTTCTCGTGCTCCGTGCCGATGGCGAAGCGCGCGGGCGGCTTCTCGCCGGCGGCGAACCACTCGATCAGTTCGGCGCGCGTGGTGAGCGGCGTGTTGTCGTTGCTGTCGCGCGCCATGCGCTGCCTGCCCGTGCCTGTGAACTATGCCTGGGATGGGAGCGCACCGGACTGCTCCAGCGTGTCCGTCCGGTTCAACCCCGTCCCGCGAGCGGAGACCGGACGGACATCCGCGCCGGCTCCGAGAGCGCGGCGCGGCTGGCGTCCGTCCTGGGACATAATCGAGGCTTCGGGAACCGACAACGCGGCGCCGTGAACCGGGAGCCCGGTTCACCCCGCTTCGGCGGAACAATCCCGCGGCCTGCCACCCTGATGTGCGCAGGCACACATGATTCCAATCGGCTCACTGATCAACGCGCGTCGCCGAGCACCGCCTGGACCAGGGTCAGCACCACGACCGCGGCCGTGTCGGCACGCAGGATGCGCGGACCCAGCGACAGGGCCACGGTGTTGGGCCGGGCCCGGATCGCCGCCCGCTCCTCCTCGGAGAAACCGCCCTCCGGCCCGACCAGGACGGCCAGCGGCGGCGGTGCGGCGGGGTCGGCGGCCTCCCGGAGCGCCCGCACCGGGTCGCTCACCGGGGCGTCCTCGTCGCAGAACACCACCAGCCGCTCGGGCACCAGGCTCGCGAGCACGGGGCCGAGCTTGTCCGGATCGGGACAATCCGGGATCGCCAGGATGCCGCATTGCTCGGCCGCCTCGACGGCGTTGGCGCGCAGGCGGTCCATGTTGATCCGCTCGCCCTGGGTGTAGCGGGTGATGACCGGGCGGATCGTCCCGGCTCCCATCTCCACCGCCTTCTGGGCCAGGTAATCCAGGCGCGCGCTCTTCAGGGGCGCGAACAGGTAGTGCAGGTCTGCGCGCGGCGTCTGCGCGCGGGTGCGCGCGGCGACGTGGAGGTCCGCACCCTTCCGGCCGGTTTGGACCAGATGCGCGCGCCACTCGCCGTCCCGCCCGTTGAACACCAGCACGGGGTCGTCCGGCCCCCGGCGCAGGACGTTGAGCAGGTAATTCGCCTGGGCGCGGTCGAGCGGCAGCACGGTTCCGGCGGCGAGGTCCGGTTCGACGTGGAGACGGGGGGCGGTGAAGTCGTAGGCCGGCATGGCCGGGTGGTCGCGCGGCCCGGCCGGGCTGTCAACGCGCCGCCTCGGCAACCCGCAACCAGCGACATGTTGCCGAAAGGTTACGAGGGCGACTTTTTGGCGCTTCTCCCACACGCGCAACGCCTCGCCGGTTTGCCGCTCGATTGACGCCACATTCCTATGGCGAACCCAAGGGAACGGAGTGGAGCCGGCGTCACGCGGGTTCCGGCAGGCGTCGAGGGAGTCGCGGGATGGCACACGGGAGCTTGAGTCTGGGGGCGGCGGCGCTCGTCGGCGGTCTGCTGTTCGGAACGGCGGCCTTCGCGCAGGGTGCCGCGCCGGAATGCGGTACGATCCAGAAGACCCTGGCCGAGCGCAAGGCGCTGGTCTCCCGCGCGAACGCGGCCTCGAACAGCAAGAAGAAGATGACCCCGCAGGAGGCCTGCGCGCTGTTCGGCAAGCTGCAGTCCAACGGCGCCGAAGGCATCAAGTGGATCACCGCCAACAAGGAATGGTGCTCGATCCCGGATTCGTTCGCCGAGGGCTTCAAGGCCGACCACCTGAAGGTCAGCGGCATCCGCACCAAGATCTGCAGCGTCGCGGCCCAAGCCACCAAGATGGAGGCGCAGGCCCGCGCCCAGGCGCAGAACGGCGCCAGCAGCGGCCTGCTCGGCGGACCGGGCTTGACCGGCAGCTTCAAGCTGCCGCAAGGCGCGCTGTAAGGCCGTCCGAGAGGATTGCGGGTCCGGCGCGGCCCCCCTCCGAGACGGGGGGATGCGTACGTGGGACGACCGGAGATCCGACCGATGAGCGGGACGGCAGCGGGGGACGGGCGTCCGGCCGACGCGGTCACCGGACACTGGGTCGAGCGCGCGGCGCCTCGGTCCTGGCGGCCCTATCTGCGCCTGGCGCGGATCGACCGGCCGATCGGGTGGTGGCTTCTCCTGCTGCCGTGCTGGTGGTCCTCCGCGCTGGCGGCGATCAAGGCGGACCTGTCCTTCCCCGATCCCTGGCACTGCCTGCTGTTCCTAGTGGGCGCGGTGGCGATGCGCGGGGCGGGCTCGACCTACAACGACATCGCCGACCGCGACCTCGACGCGCAGGTCGAACGAACCCGGCAACGCCCGCTTCCCTCCGGACAGATCCGGCCGCGCCACGCGGCCCTGTTCCTGCTGGCTCAGGCGCTGGTCGGGCTGGCGGTGCTGCTCCAGTTCAACGAGCAGGCCGTGATCGTCGGGCTCTGCTCCCTTCTGCCGGTGGCGATCTATCCGTTCATGAAGCGGGTAATGCCGATGCCCCAGGCGGTGCTGGGGCTGGCCTTCGCGTGGGGCGCGCTGATGGGCTGGGCGGCCCTGTTCGCCCGGCTCGATGCCCCGGCGCTGCTGCTCTACGCGGGCACGATCTGCTGGGTGGTGGGCTACGACACGATCTACGCGGTCCAGGACATCGAGGACGACGAGATTGCCGGGATCCACTCCTCGGCCCGGCTGTTCGGCCGGCACGTCAGGGGCGCCGTCGGCCTGTGCTACGCGCTCGCGGCGGGCTTCGTGGCGCTGGCGGCCAGGGATGCGGGGGCGGGACTGGTCGGGTGGATCGGGGTCGCGGCCTTCGCCGGGCATCTGGCCTGGCAGGTCCTGTCGTTCCGGGAACGTGATGGGCGCGGGGCGCTCACGCTGTTCCGCTCGAACCGGGACGCCGGCCTGATCCTGTTCGTGGGCCTCGCGGCGGACGCGGTGGTGCGCAGCCTGTCCTGAGGTTCGTCCGGGGTCTCAGGTGCGGGCGATGATCTCGTTCTCACCGCGAAAGATCTGCGGCCGGGCCGGAAGACGGCCGGTCTTGCGGCGGGCGAGGAAGCGCGGACGGCGGGCGCCGAGCCCGGCATGCCGGCGGCGGATGCGCACGCGCCCGAGGATCAGCCGGCCGATCTGCTCGGAGACCGGCACCAGGACACCATCCTCCCGGACGATCATGCGGACCAGCCCGGCCCGGGCGGCGATGTCGCGCCAGACGGCGACCACGTCGTCCTCGTCGAAGCAGCCGAGGCGATCCAGCTCCTCGCCCTCGGCATCGACCAGGATCAGGCTGAACCTGTCGGCGCCGCAGATCTCGGCATCCTCGGTGGCGTAGGCCAGGGCGATTCCGGCGGCCTTGCGGGCGCCGGAGACGCGGCCGATCACCGGAAGCGGCGATGCGGCGATAGCGAAATCGGCCAGAGCAGCGGCCCCACGGGCATCCATCGAAGATCCTTCGCGGCGTTCGTCCGTGAACGAGGAAGTGTTCATCTGTCCGAGTCCCTGGAGCAAGTGGCGGCCCGCTCGGGGCCGTCGGTTATGCCAAGCAAAATCGCACCCGAACTCCTCCGCACAGCTTAATCACCGTCGTTAAGCGATTCTGGACGGGGATGTCATTTGAGGAATGCTCAATGCTTCCTTGAATGCTCAACAGATCCTTGCGAAGATCGATTGGTCTCGATCGATCCCGGGGGCAGAGTGCGGATCCTTGTGGCCGTGCCGGCAGCGCCCTACAACGCACGGAACCGGGCGGCACGGCCCTCCGGTACCCAGCACCGCCTGCCGAGCCGGCTCACTGCATCCGACCTGCCGGGCGGAGGCCCCGACGTGGCCCGATCCCGGGCCTGACGCATGCCCCGCGGAGCGCGATGCCCGAGCCCATCACCGACGCGGCCGTCTCCGCCCTGATGCCGGACCTGCGCGCGGTCATGCGCGAGGCCGCCGACATCGCCCGCCCGTACTTCAAGCTGGGCGGACAGACCTCCGCACGGATCTGGTCGAAGGCGGGCGGGTCTCCGGTGACGGAGGCGGATGTCGCGGTCGACACCTTCCTGAAGATCCGCCTAAGCGCGCTGGTGCCCGCGGCGGCGTGGCTGTCGGAGGAGACCGCGGACGATCCGGCGCGGCTCGGCCACGACCTGGTGTGGATCGTCGATCCGATCGACGGCACCCGGGCGTTCCTGTCCGGCCATCCCGACTGGTCGATCGCGGTCGCCCTGCTGGCCGGTGGACAGCCGCGGATTGGCTTCGTCCACGCCCCGGTAGGCAACGCTGATTACGAGGCCGTGCTCGGACGCGGCGCGACCCGCAACGGCGAGCCGATCCGGGTCGATTCGAAGGAGACGCTTCCGGGCGCGCGCATCACCGGCCCCAAGCCGATGCTCGACCGCCTGTCGCGCGGGGCCGGCGCCGGCGTCGATTTCGAGCGGATCGACCGCATCCCGTCGCTCGCCCTGCGGCTCGCCCGGGTCGCGGAAGGCTCGGTCGATGTCGGGCTGATCTCCGGCAATGCCCGGGACTGGGACATCGCGGCGGCCGACCTGATCCTGCGCGAGGCGGGCGGAACGGTCTGCGACCTCAAGGGCGAGGCGACCGCCTACAATCGGCCGGACCCCGTCCACGGCGAATTGCTGGCGACGCCGGTCGCGCTGCGCGATCGGGTCTTGGCGGCCTGGGACCGGTAGGACACCGCCGCGCAAGAGGCGCACGCGCCCCCTTTGCCGGACAGCTGGCGGGACACCTGGGACGCCAGTGGAAGGTGATCCGGGACCGAGCGGGGGAAGCGCCGCGCAGCGGCACGGCCCGAGAGCCGACGATGCCGCTGCGCGGTGTTATGTGCCGGGTCCCGGGTCGCATTCCGCTGGCGCTGCATGTGCCCGGGAAAGGAGCGGCGGGAATACGCGCCATACGCCAGATCGACGACGCGCAAGAGCCGCGCTCGATCCGAGATCGAACACGGCTCCCTACGTCACGAGCGGCGGGAATATCCCAGAAGGAACGGAGGCCCTCAGGCCGCCGCCGCCTCGCGGATGAACACGGCGTTGGGGGCCAGCCCCAGACGCTCGGCCAGATGCCAACGCAGTTCCCGCGGGGAGTGATAATTGTAGGACCGATCGATCAGGTTGCTCAGATCGGTCTTGGGCTCGGTCGCGGAATTGGCCCGGGCCAGCCGACCGACCCGGAAGGTCGATGCATCGGTGACGGGGGAGCGGACGCCGCGGCGCCGCGTGTATTCGAACATCATTATCGTGTTTGTCTTTTCTTTTCTGGACCGGACGTCTGTGCGCGCCCGGCGTCGTTTCTGCTGGTTGCCTCCGACGCCCCCTCGTCCGGACGGTCTCGCCCGGATGGAAGCGTCGGAAGGGGGAGCCGCCGCGCGGCCGGTAAGATCCCGCTGGGGTTCAGGCCGCCTGAAGGTTGCCGGCGGCGTCCTTGCCGCTGCGCTTGTCCGTCAGGATCTCGTACGAGAGCCGCTGGCCCTCGACCAAGTTGCGCATCCCAGCCCGCTCTACGGCGGAGATGTGAACGAAAACGTCCTTGCCGCCATCGTCGGGCTGAATGAAGCCGTAGCCCTTGGTCTCGTTATACCACTTCACAGTGCCGGTATTCACGTAGGGTACCTCGTTCGTCCATAGGCCATGCGCACGGCGAAAAAGCCGCGCGATGCACCACGGTCTTGCTGGGTTGGCCAGTGTGGCAGGGCGCGAGACGCTGGGCGTTGAAAAGCGCCGGTCTCGGTGGGTAAGCCCCCCGACGCATCATTTAGGCGCTGGCTGCGGCGGCAACAAGGCGTTTCGGGCACAACTTCTGCGTCGCGGGCCGCGACGCGACCACCGCGGCGGCGTGACGCCCCCTGGGATTTCCGCCGATCCCGATGCATATACGGAACGCGGACAGGCAGTTAAGGCGCGAGGCTCCCGGGCGATACATGGCAGGCATTTCGGTCTCGCTGGACGGTGCGAACATCCAGCTGTCCTTTCAGAAGGACGATCAGGCGACGGCGGTGGTGATGGATGCCCGCGCCGCGCGCGCGCTGGTGCGCGCCGTCGGCCAACTCCTCACGGCCATCGACGACACGGACGAGCCGGACCTGGGCGACGGCCTGGGCGACGAAGAAATCGCCGTGCTGGACGTGACGTCCTCGGCGATCGAGATCGGCACCGACGAGGAGGGGCAGGCCGTCGTCGCACTTCAGGCGGGCGCGCTGCCGCCGTTCCAGTTGCGTCTGACGGACGAAGAGGCCCGCCACGTGGTGACGAGCCTCTCCGAGATCCTCAGCGCGCCGCGCGACGTACGCACCTCGCACGGCGGCCATTGATCACATCCGGTCGGATCACATCCGGGTGCCCGGGTCGGTGGGCGCCCCCGGGAAGACATCGGGCTCCGAGCCCGGCCCGCCCGGCTCGCCGATGCTGGGATCGTTCACGGGATAGGGCGAGCGCGGTCCGGTCGGTCCGATATCCGGCTCCTCGTCGGGCGTGGGCGGCGGAGGCGGCAGATCGCCGGGCGTAGGCTCGGGAAGGCCTGGGTTGGCCATGGCGGTCTCCTGTTGGTTTTCGAGATGCCGGACCAACGGGCCGCTCCTCCGGGGGTTCCAGGCGACGGCCTCGCGATCCGCCGCCATCGGAACACGGCCTATCGACCTCGGTTGTCCGGGCAAACCCCCAGAAGGAGGCTCGCCATGCCCGATATCCGCCAGGCCAAGATCCTGATCCTCGCCACAGACGGCTTCGAGGAAAGCGAACTGACCGTTCCGCAAGCCAGGCTGGCCGAAGCCGGCGCCTCCGTCGCGGTGTCGGCGCCGCAATCCCGCGAGAGCAAGGGTACGATCCGGGGCTGGGACAAGACCGATTGGGGCAAGGAGGTCGCGGTCGACATCGATCTCGAGCGCGTCGATCCCGCCGACTACGACGCCCTGGTGCTTCCGGGCGGCCAGATCAATCCGGACAAGCTCCGGCTCGAGCCCAAGGCCCTGGAGGTGATCCGGAGCTTCTTCACCTCCGGCAAGGTCGTGGCCGCGATCTGCCACGCCCCGTGGCTGTTGATCGAGGCGGGCGCGGCCAAGGGCCGCGACATGACCTCGTTCGCGTCGATCCGCACCGACGTGATCAACGCCGGTGGCCGCTGGCACGACCGGGAGGTGGTGACCGACCAGGGCGTCATCACCAGCCGCAACCCGGGCGACCTCGACGCCTTCTGCGCGAAGATCGTCGAGGAGATCCAGGAAGGCGGCCACGGCACCCGGCAGTTGGCGGCCTGAGGATTTCGCAAAGCGCCGATCCCGCGGTCAAGCCGCGGGATCGGCTCTGCCCTCTGCGGTTTCCGGTGGCCATCGCCATGGTCGGTCGTATGGACGTCGGGACGAACGCTTGAGGAATCGCACAGGTGGCCACCTTCTTCACGGGCGATACCCATTTCGGCGACCTGCGCGCGCTGCGCTTCGACCACAGGCCTTACCCGGATCTCGAAGCCCACGATGCCGGCCTGATCGCAGCCTGGAACGCCGCTGTGGCCCCCGGCGACACAGTCTGGCACCTCGGGGATTTCGCCCTCGGCCCGAGCGGGGCGCGGATCCGCGAGATCCTCGGCGGGCTCAACGGCGAGAAGCACCTGATCGTGGGCAACAACGACGGTCCCGACACCCTTGAGGCCCCCGGCTGGGCCTCGGTGCGCCATTACGCGGAACGCGTGGTCGACGACCGGATGGTGGTGCTGTGCCACTATGCGTTCCGGACCTGGAACGGGATGGGCCGGGGCGCCCTCAACCTGCACGGCCACAGCCATGGCAAGCTCAAGCCGATGCCGAAGCAGTACGATGTCGGCGTCGACCCGATGGGTCCGGCCCCGGTTGGGCTCTCCGCAATCCTCACCTCGCGGCTCCGTCGGAAGGCGTAGTCCGGCCGGAACCTTCACGGCAGCTTCACCGTTTCAGCGGACAGAGAGGGGGCGGTCTCGATCCGCTCCCGAGAAACCCCGGCGCCCCGCCTGCGGGATCGCCAGATTGACCGTTCCGTGAGTGATCCCGTGCGTATCCGTTCGGCCTCTCCCAAGACCGGCTTCTCCACCCAATCCGCCCTCGCCAAGTCGGCGTTGGTCGGGGCCCTGTCTCTCTTCGCTCTGAGCAACGCGGCGCTGGCCCTGCCGGCATGCCTCGATGCGCAGCGCAAGGTGGACGAGGCCAGCGCCCTCCGCTTCCAGGCGCGCCAGGAGGCGCGGCTGGGGAACCACGACCGCGTCTGCGACACGCTGGACGAGGTCGGCGACCGCTACGACGACGCTCGTGACGCCTTCGAACGCTGCGGCGAGGGCGTGGTGGCCATCGATCTGCGCAGCGAGCTGCGCGGTCTCCGCATCGCCAAGAAAATCAACCGCTGCGACTGACCGGGTGCGTCCGCGCACCGCATACGTTCAGGCCCCGCAGCATCATCCCGACACGAGCGACGCACGTCGCCGACAAGGTTATGCGCCGATGACCACCGCCCTGCTGTCGTCCGACCTCCAGGCGCCCACCGCCGACCGCACCGGCCCGTCCTTCGCGGCAGCGCTCTGCGGCTTTATCAGCACCACCGTCGCCACGACGATGCTGCTGGTCCTGATCGGAACGCTCTGAGCCCCGGCGGCCGTACGCCGCATCCGCATCACGACGCGGCTCCATCGGCTTCGCGGACGGGTTTGGGGCTGGTTCGGAAAACCCCTCAAATCACCGGGGCCGGTCGCCGAATCCATCGACGTGGCAGGGTATACCGTCAAGCGCCTCAATCCGGGCCTGCGTGCTGGACCTGCGACTGTCCTGTTTCTCTGCGTGTGACCGCTTCAGGCAGCGACAGGATTTGCGGCACCAGTCCGCGATTCGGACTGCGCGGACCAGCCTGATTTGCATGCTGAGGGCCTCGCCGCCGCACCGGAGGCCGGCTCCTGTCTGTATGGTTTCCTGGCAAGCTGAAGATCACGCCGCCTGACGCTCGGCAGGCAGATACCCAGCTTCCTCACTCTCAGACGCGCACGAAAAAGGCGCCGCTTCCTGCGAAGCGGCGCCTTTCTGTATTCTGAATGTCGACTGCTTAGTTGAAGGTGTCGATCTCAGCCGACTCGTAGCTGGTGACTTCCATGCCGACGCAGATTTCGGAAACGATGGGGGCGGACCAAGCCATGGCGTTTCTCCTCGGTGTTGCTGAGGACCATATAGGCAATATCTTGGGCGCAATACAAGCGAGCACAACACTTATATTTCTCATAGGGAGCTAGGGCGTAGGGCGCGCGGGCCGTCGCGACTTCCCGGCCACGCACCGTCGGGATCGAAGCGGCGAACGGGGAACACACGCTGGTTTCGGCTTGACGGACTATTCCCGTAGGGGCACGAGGCAGCCGCGTCGGGACGCCATGCGGGTGGCCCGCGCTCCCTTTCAGCATCGACAGCGAAGCGACGTGCCAGACCGATCGTGCCTGCCGTGTCCGGCGACGCGCCGTCATCCCGCCTGAGCCGCTGAGAGGCCCGGCCGCGGGGTGAGCGGCGTGGGCCGCCGGTCGCGGCCCTCAACCAGCAAGACCGGCGGCGCGCCGTCTCGTCATCCGCGAGGCGAGGCCATGAACGAGATCGCCCCCATCGACGCGCGCGTCGACCCGTCCGTGCTGGCCGCACGCCTGTCGGACGAGCGCGCCCCCGACATCGTCGAGGCCCTGAACGAGGAGGCCCCCGAGGTCGCCGCGGCGATCATCCTCGGCCTGCCGATGGATCGGGCGATCGAGGTGCTGGACCAGCCCGAACTCGATATGGCCGCCGACATCATTGAGATGCTGCCGCGCGACCGGGTGGCGGCCTACCTCTCGGGCATGTCGGCCGACCGGGTCACGGACGTGTTCCGAGAGATCGAGGAGCCCGGGCGCTCCGACCTGCGCGCCCGCCTCGACGCCGAGACCCGCGGCGCCGTCGACCGGCTGTCGGCCTACGGCGAGGAGACGGTCGGCTCGCTGATGACCACCGAGTTCGTCACGGTGCCGGGCACCTGGACGGTGGGCCAGACGCTGGAGCACATCCGCCACGTCGAGAAGACCCGCGAGACCATCTACGCGATCTTCGTGCTCGACCCGCGCACCCGGGCGCTGACCAAGGCGGTGCCCCTGCGCCGGCTGATCTCGGGCGACCCGAGCGACAACGTGCTCAGCGTCGCCCCGGGGCGACGGCCGCTCGCCGTCTCGCCGACGGCGAGCCGCGAGGAGGCGGCCCGGCTGATCTCGAAATACGACCTGCTGGCGCTGCCCGTGGTCGACGCCGTCGGGCACCTGATCGGCATCGTCACGGTGGACGACATGATCGACGCCATGGTCGAGAAGCAGACCCAGGACGTGCAGCGCTTCGGCGGCATGGAGGCGCTGCCCGAGCCCTACATGGATATCGGCTTCTTCACGATGATCCGGAAGCGCGCCGGCTGGCTCTGCGCGCTGTTCCTCTCCGAGATGCTCACCGCCTCGGCGATGCAGGGTTTTGAGGGTGAATTGGAGAAGGCGATCGTCCTGACCCTGTTCATCCCGCTGATCATGAGTTCGGGCGGCAATTCCGGCTCGCAGGCGACCTCCCTGCTGATCCGCGCGCTCGCCCTGCACCAGATCCGCCTCGGCGACTGGTGGCGGGTGGCGCTACGCGAATTGCCCACCGGGATCGTTCTGGGCAGCATCCTGGGGGTCATCGCGGTGATCCGGATCGTGGCCTGGCAGAAGCTCGGCCTGTACGATTACGGCGAGCATTGGCCGCTGGTGGCCGCCACCGTGGGTTCGGCGCTGATCGGGATCGTGATGTTCGGTTCGCTCGCCGGCTCGATGCTGCCGTTCATCCTGCAACGGATCGGCTTCGACCCCGCCACCGCCTCGGCCCCGTTCGTGGCCACGCTGGTCGATGTGACCGGGCTGGTGATTTATTTCTCCGTGGCGCTGCTGATCCTGCGGGGGACACTGTTGTAGGGGTGCGATTGCGGAAGCCCGCGGGCCCACAACTGCGGATCCGACAGAATAAGCCGCCCTGTCATTCCGGGCTCCGCTTCGCGGCCCCGGGATGACAGGGTGGATGTTTGCGTGCCGCAAGTAACGACCCGCGTCTTGAAAGTCCTCGAGTCCGATTAGTAATCGCTCATTTTGCAGAGGGGCTGGAGGATGCCACCTCACCCCACCGCCTCAACCAGCCGCTTGCGCTGCACCTTGCCGTTGGCGGTTCGGGGCAGGGCGTCGAGAAAGCGGATCTCCCGCGGGCGCTTGTAGGCGGCGAGCCGCGCCTCGCACCAGGCGAGCAGGGCCTCGGCGTCGGACTCGGCGCCGGGCTGGAGCACCACGAAGCCGCAGATCACCGAGACGTCGGCGCGCACCGGCAGCTCGGCCACCCCGACCTCCGCCACGGACGGATGAGCCGAGAGCACGACTTCGACCTCGTTCGGCGAGACCCGGTAGCCCACGGCCTTCATCAGGTCGTTGTTGCGGCCCTCGAACCAGACGTAGCCGTCGGCATCGAGCCGGGCGAGGTCGCCGCCGACGAACCAGTCGCCGCGCATCACCTCGGCCTCCTCGTCGGGGCGGTTCCAGTACCCGAGCATCAGCGCGGGCTCGGAGCGGTGCACCGCCAGGACGCCGGTCTCACCGGCCGGCAGCGGCACGGGCTCCCCCTCCACCGGCAGGATCGCCACGCGCCGGCCGGGCTGCGGCCGGCCCGGGGAGCCCGGGCGCACCGGTATGGTGGGGCCGCTGGAGATGTAGGTCGAGATCTCGCTCATCCCGAGCGCCTCGTAGAGCGGCTTGCCGGTGGCGCGGGTCCAGGCCTCGAGCAGCTCGATCGACAGCGGCTCGCCCGCGGTGCAGCCGTGGCGCAGGCTCGACAGGTCGTGGCTTTCGAGGGCGCCGTACTTCAGGATCTGACGGTAGAGGGTCGGGACCGCGGCGAACAGGGTGGCGCTGTACGCCGCGATCAGGCGCGGCCAGACCGACGGGTCGCGGGGGCCGTTGTAGAGCACCGCGGTGGCACCCACCGACCACGGATCGCTCAGGCCGACGCCCAGCGTGTAGGTCCAGTTCATGGTGCCGGCATGCAGCATCACGTCGGACTCGCCGAGCCCGATCCAGTGCGCGACCATGGGCCAGCGGCCGTAGGCCGCCCGGTGGGCATGGAGCACCCCCTTGGGCCGGCTGGTCGTGCCGGAGGTGTAGATCAGCATCGCCGGGTCGTCGGCGGCGGTGTCGGCGTAGTCCGGCAGCGGGGCGGTGCCCTTCAGGGCGGTGATTGCGGCGGCGTCGAGCAGGATGCGGCCCCCCAGGGCCTCGGGCGGCACCGTGCACCCGCCGCCGACCACGACCGCCCGGGCGCCGGAATTCTCCATCAGGAAGGCGGCCTCGCCCTCGGTCAGCTGGGGCGAGGACGGCAGGGCCACCAAGCCCGCGGCCAGGGCGCCGAAATAGACCAGGACGTAATCGGCCTCGTTGCCCATCCGGATCATCACCCGGTCGCCGGGCGTCAACCCGAGCCCGAGCAGCCCCGCCGCGATGCTGCGCACCGCCCGGTCGACCTCGCCGAAGCTGAGCCGGCTCACGGTGCCGTCGCCGACCAGCACCAGCGCGGTCTTGTCCGGGCGCAGCCGCGCGTTCTCGGCCAGACAGTACCGGGCCGCGTTGAAGCGGGCCGGGGGGTGGCGCTCATGGGGCCGGAGGGCGTCGGACAAAGGGCGTTCCCCGCGTCTTGGGTTTTGCCCGGGTGTCCCGCATCGGCGCGCCACCCGTCAACCGTGGGTGAGGCGAACGCCGATGCGGACCGCGTCAGGTCCGGCGCTGGGCCTGGCCCTCCTGCTCCTCGAAGCCCTTGAGCACCTTGTCGAGGGTCATGGGGTATTCGCGGATCCGGATGCCGGTGGCGTTGTGGATCGCGTTGGCCAGGGCGGCCCCGGCACCGCAGATGCCGAGCTCGCCGAGCCCCTTGCTCTTCAGCGGATTCGTCTTGTCGTCGAGCTCGGGCAGGAACACCGCGTCGATCACCGGCACGTCGGCATGGACCGGCACGTGGTACTCGGCCATGTCGTGGTTGACGAAGAAGCTGTAGCGGGGATCGACCACCGCATCCTCCATCAAGGCCGCGCCGACGCCGAAGGTCATGCCGCCGATCGCCTGGCTCCGCGCAGTCTTCGCGTTGAGGATGCGGCCGCCGGTGAAGACACCCAGCATTCTACGAAGCCTGATCTCCCCGGTATCGGCATCGACGCCGACTTCCGCGAAGTGTGCGCCGTAGGAGTACTGCGAGAATTTCTGCTTCATCTCCCCAGGCTTGATCTCTCCGGCGGCTTCCAGACCGGTGCCGGCGAGGTCTTTCAGCGATTCCGTGCGGTTGCCCGACGTCACGGCGCCGTCCCGGAAAGTCGCGCCCTCCGGGTTCAGGTCGCCCGCCTTCAGCAGCGCCTGCCGGAGGTTGTCGCAGGCGACGTAGAGCGCGGAGCCCGCCGATCCGGCCCCGAAGGAGCCTCCGGATCCGGCCGCGAAGGGGAAGTCGGTATCGCCCATCTCAACCCGGACCCGCTCAACCGGAAGCCCCAGCATCTCGCCGGCGATCTGGGTCAGGATCGTGTAGGTGCCGGTGCCGGGATCGGTCATGGCCATGCGCACGACCAGCACCCCGTCGGGCCCGAGCCGCACCTTGGCGGAGGACGGCATCAGCGGGTTGAGCCGGGCGGCGGCCGACATGCCCATGCCGACGAGCCAGTTGCCCTCGCGCCGGCTGCCCGCCGCCTGGCGCTTGTCCCAGCCGAACAGCCGTGCGCCCTCGCGCATGCAGGGCACGAGCTGGCGCGTGGAGAACGGCACCTTCTTCTCGGGGTCCTCGGCGGGCTCGTTGCGCACCCGCAGTTCGACGGGGTCGATCTTCAGGCGCTCGGCCAGCTCGTCCATGGCGCACTCGAAGGCGAGCTGCCCCACGGCCTCGCCCGGCGCGCGCATCGCCGAGGCGATCGGCATGTTCAGGTTGACGAGCCGGTGGCGTGTCACCCGGTTCTGCGCCGCGTAGAGCGAGCGGGTGACGTTGGCGGACGTCTCGAAGAAGCCGTCGCCCTCGGCCGTGTCGGACCAGGATTCGTGCCCGATCGCCGAGAGACGCCCGTCCTTGTCGGCCCCCAGGCGAATGCGCTGGATCGTGTCGGTGCGGTGGGTCGCGACGTGGAATTCCTGTTGCCGGGTCATCGCGACCTTCACGGGACGCCGGATCACCTTGGAGGCCAGGATCGCCAGCGTCGCCTCCGGCTGCACCTGCAGCTTCGCGCCGAAGCCGCCGCCGATATAGGGGCTGACGATCCTCACCTTCTCAGGGGGCAGCTTGAGCACCGAGCCCAGCGCCTTCTGGCCGCGGTTCGGCATCTGGTTGGCGGTGTGCAGCACCACGCCGTCGACCTCCCAGGACGCGATGGTCGCGTGCGGCTCCATCTGGGCGTGGATCTGCGGCGGCGTCGTATATTCGACGTCGAGCTTCACCGGAGCCGCCGCGAAGGCTGTATCGAAGTCGCCGAGCTTCGAGTCCGGTGGCGAGTTCACGGGCTTCGGCTCGTAGGCTGCCGCCATGTTGTCCTTGAGCAAGCCCTTGGGCTTGGCCGCGTCGTAGCGGACCTTCACCAGCATGGCGGCGGCCCGGGCCTGCTCGAAGGTCTCGGCGACCACGAACGCCACGGGCTGCCCGTAGAACTTGATCTCGGTGCCCTGGAGCTGCGGCCAGACCTGCTCCTTCTTCTCACCCTGCTCCGGCACGTTCTCGTGGGTCAGGACCAGGATCGTCCCCGGGGCCCGGCGCGCGGCCTCCGCGTCGATCGCCCGGATCGTGCCGGCCGCGATGGTCGCCGGGACGATGTACCCGTAGGCCGGGTTCTTGAGCGCCTTGGTCTCGTAGGCGTAGGGCGCGTGCCCGGTGACCTTCAGCGGCCCGTCGACCCGGTCCAGCGGCTTCCCGACGAGGCCGTCGGGACGGTCGTCGAGGGGCGTCCGGCCGATCGGCTGGTTCATCTCCATGGGACTTGTCCTTGCCGGGTTCTTTACGCGCGGGTCGCCTGCGCCATGACGGCGCGCAGGGTCCGCCGCGTCAGCGGGATCTTGAAGTCGTTGGCGCCGTAGCCGCGGGCGCCCTTCAGCACCGCGTCGGCGGCGGCATCGGCGGAGCCGGTCCGCACCAGCGCCTCCTCGGCCTCGGCCACGCGCCAGGGCTTGTGCGCCAGGCCGCCGAAAGCGAGCCGCGCCATGGTCGGCTTGCCCCCCTCGGCATTCGCGATGATTGCGGCCACCGACACGGTCGCGAAGGCGTAGGACGCCCGGTCGCGGACCTTGCGGTAGATGTGCTGGCCGGCCACCGGCTTCGGCAGGGTCACCGCGGTGATGATCTCGCCCTTGCGCAGGTCGGTCTCGATCTGTGGCGTGTCGCCCGGAAGCCGGTGGAACTCGGCGATCGGAATGGTCCGCGCCTGCCCGGCCGGATCCATGGTCTCGACGGTGGCGTCGAGCGCCCGCATCGCGACGTTCATGTCGGACGGGTTGGTGGCGATGCAGGCCTCGCTCGTCCCGAGCACCGCCATGATCCGGTTGAAGCCGCCGATCGCGGAACAGCCGGAGCCGGGCTCGCGCTTGTTGCAGGGCATCGCGGTGTCATAGAAGTAGTAGCAGCGCGTCCGCTGGAGCAGGTTGCCGGCGGTGGTCGCCTTGTTGCGCAGCTGGCCCGAGGCGCCGGCGAGCAGGGCCTTCGCCAGAACCGCGTAATCCTTGCGCACCCGCGCGTCCGCAGCGAGGTCGGAGTTGCGCACCAGTGCCCCGATGCGCAGGCCGCCCTCCGGCGTCGCTTCGACCTTGTCGAGGGGCAGCCGGTTGACGTCGATCAGCGTCGCCGGGGTCTCGATCTGGAGCTTCATCAGGTCGAGCAGGTTGGTGCCGCCGGCGATGAACTTCGCATTCGGCCGCTCGGCCGCGAGCTTGGCTGCGTCCTGCACGGTGGCCGGACGCTCGTAGGTGAAAGCCTTCATGTCCGCCCCCTCAGAGGTTGCTGGCGGCGGTATCGCGGATCGCCGCGACGATGTTCGGGTAGGCACTGCAGCGGCAGATGTTGCCGCTCATCCGCTCGCGGATCTCGTCGTCGCTAAGGCTCGGGGTGGACGCGATATCCTCGGTGACGTGGCTGGGCCATCCCGCCTTGGCCTCGCTCAGCATGCCGACGGAGGAGCAGATCTGGCCGGGCGTGCAGTAGCCGCACTGGAAGCCGTCATGCTCGATGAAGGCGGCCTGCATCGGGTGGAGCGTGTCTCCGGTCGCCAGGCCCTCGATCGTCGTGATCGCGTCGCCGTCGTGCATCACTGCCAGCGTCAGGCAGGAATTGATCCGCCGGCCATCCACCAGAACCGTGCAGGCACCACACTGGCCGTGGTCACAGCCCTTCTTGGTGCCGGTGAGGGCAAGGTGCTCCCGCAGGGCGTCGAGCAGGGTCGTGCGCGTGTCCAGGGCCAAGTCGCGTGCCTGGCCGTTGATCGTGAGGCGCACCGGCATCGTCTGCGGGGCTGGATCACCCGGTGCCGCGGCCGCGGCGGACGCCGGCCGGAGCCCGAGGGCGCCGAATGCCCCGGCTGCGGCGCAGCCTTCCACGACAGCGCGACGCGTGAGAGCGAACGGCTTCGTCGGAGTGTCGTCTGTCATGCTGCTATCCCGCCCATGCGCGACGCTCACGGCGAGGCGCAGCCTGGAATTCAATGTCCCAACGTCAGCGCCCGTGGATTAGATCCGATCCAGACTGCGCCCCTTCACCGCGGCCATTCCCCGTGGCGTATGATCTCTGCCCTGGTCGATCCCTTGGTCCGATCCAGGTGAAACGGGCGGAACACATCGTCCGGAGTGCTCAGTATGGCCGTCACTGTCCCGACCTTGCCCCTCAACGATGGGCGCCGCATCCCGCAGATCGGCTTCGGATGCTGGCAATTGTCGGAGTCCCAGGCTCCCGATCTCGTCGGCCACGCACTCAGCGCGGGGTATCGCCTGATCGACACCGCCGCCGCCTACGGCAATGAGGAAGGCGTCGGCCGCGGTATCCGCGAATCGTCGGTCCCGCGTGAGGAGGTGTTCCTCACCACCAAACTCTGGAACGATCGCCAGGGCCGGGATGCGACGCGGCAGGCCTTCGACGAGAGCCTCAAGCGCCTGGGCCAGGATCATGTCGACCTCTACCTGATCCACTGGCCCTGTCCGCAGCGGCGCCTGTTCGTGGAAAGCTGGCGGTCCATGATCCAGCTGCGCGACGAAGGTCGCGCGAAATCGATCGGCGTCTCGAACTTCACCCCGGAGCACATCGCCACGTTGATCGGCGAGACCGGCGTCGCGCCAGCCGTCAACCAGATCGAACTCCACCCGCATTTCCAGCGGAAGGAGCCCCGTGCCGACGATGCCCGGCACACGATCGTCACCGAGTCGTGGAGCCCGCTCGGCCGGGGCAAGGAGCTGAACGACCCGGTCATCGTCGCCATCGCCCAGGCGCACGGTAGGAGCCCGGCCCAGGTGGTGCTGCGCTGGCAGGTGCAGATCGGCTGTGTCGCGATCCCGAAGACCGCCCGACCCGAGCGTATCGTCGAGAATGTCTCGGTCTTCGATTTCGCGCTCAGCGATCAGGAGATGACCCAGATCGCCGGCCTCGACCGGCCCGACGGGCGGATCGGGCCCGATCCCGCCACCTTCTGCTGAGCGCACCAGCCCTTGTGCGGCGCGGCATAACACTGCGCCGCAAAAGATTTATGCTCAAGGCTAGCATATCTAGACAGACGGGTCCGGCGCCCATAAGTTAGACGGCACAATGCTCAAACTGAGCATAATGGAGGACGCCATGACGGCGACCGTGTCACCCGTCTCCCGTACGTCGGTTCCGGGCCTGCCGCTGCCGGATCTCTACGCCCGTGTCAGCCGCCACGTTCCCGCGATCGAATGGCCGGCGCTCGCCCCCGATATCGAGGCGATCCTGCGGCTGAAGCGCGAGCGCAACGCCGTGATCCTGGCCCACAATTACCAGGCGCCGGAGATCTTCCACACGGTGGCCGACATCGTCGGCGACAGCTTGGCGCTGGCGCGCGAGGCGGTGAACGTCGAGGCGCAAGTGATCGTGCTGGCGGGCGTCCACTTCATGGCCGAGACCGCCAAGCTCCTGAACCCGAGCAAGACCGTACTGATCCCGGACATGGGCGCGGGCTGCTCGCTGGCCGATTCGATCACGGCCGCCGACGTGCGCGGCCTGCGGGCGAAGTACCCGGGCGTGCCGATCGTGACCTACGTGAACACCTCGGCCGCCGTGAAGGCCGAGTCGGACCTGTGCTGCACGAGCGGCAACGCCGTCGCCGTGGTGCGGTCGCTGAACGCGCCCCGGGTCCTGATGATCCCGGACGAGTTCCTGGCCCAGAACGTCCAGGCCGAGGTTCCCGAGGTCGAGATCCTGACCTGGGCCGGCCATTGCGAGGTGCACGAGCGCTTCACGCCCGCCGACATCCGCGACGTGCGGGACAGCTATCCCGGCGTCACGGTGATCGCGCACCCGGAATGCCCGCCGGACGTCGTGGCCGAATCGGACTTCTCCGGTTCCACCGCGATGATGATGGACTTCGTGCTGCAGAAGCGCCCGAGCCAGGTCGTGTTGGTGACCGAGTGCTCCATGGCCGACAACATCGCGGCGGCGAACCCGGACATCGAGTTCATCAAGCCCTGCAACATGTGCCCGCACATGAAGCGGATGAGCCTGAAGAACATCCGCCGCGCGCTGGAGACGCTGACCCACGAGGTCACGGTCGATCCCGCCTTGGCCGACCGCGCCCGGGCGGCGGTCGAGCGCATGCTGCTGGTGCGCTGACGATGAACGCCGTCTCTCCCAACATGGCCGACCGCGTCGTCGTGGTCGGCGGCGGCGTCGCCGGCCTCAGCGTCGCGCTGCGGCTCGCGCCGCGTCCGGTGACTCTGATCACCGCCGCGGCCCTGGGCCTCGGCACCGCCACCGGCTGGGCCCAAGGCGGTATCGCCGCCTCGGTCGGCGCCGACGACGCGCCGTCGCTCCACGCGGCCGACACCGAGGCTGCCGGCGCCGGGCTGACCGAGCCCGATGTGGCGCTCCGGGTCGCCCGGGCGGGCCCCGGGCTGATCGATTGGCTGGTGCGGATCGGCGTCCCGTTCGACCGCACCGAAGACGGCGCCCTGGCGCTCGGCCTGGAGGCGGCGCACGGGCGCCGCCGCATCGTCCGCTCCGGCGGCGACGCCACCGGCGCCCGGGTCCTCGAAGGGCTGGTGCGGGCGGTCCTGTCCGCGCCCTCCATCGAAGTCGTCGAGGCTCGCGCCTGCGACCTGCTGCGGGATACGCGTGGCGCGGTGGCCGGGATCGTGGCCGAGCGCGACGGCGCCCGCTTCCGAATCCCGGCCCGCGCCGTGGTGCTGGCCACCGGCGGCGTCGGCGCCCTCTACGCGGCGACCACGAACCCGCCCGGCGCCCTCGGCGGCGGTCTCGCGCTGGCCGCCCGGGCCGGGGCGGTGATGCTCGACATGGAGTTCGTGCAGTTCCACCCGACCGCGATCGCGGCCGGGGCCGACCCGATGCCGCTGGCCACCGAGGCGTTGCGCGGGGAGGGGGCCCGGCTGATCGACGAGACCGGCGAAGCCGTCATGGCCGGGATCACCGGGGGCGACCTCGCCCCGCGCGACGTGGTCGCCCGGGGCATCTTCCAGGCGCTGCAACGCGGCCGCATTGTCTATCTCGACGCGCGCGGCGCCCTCGGGGCGGCGATGCCGAAGCGGTTCCCGACGGTGGCGGGTCTCTGCGCCGCCGCCGGCATCGACCCGGCCGTGCAGCCGATCCCGGTCCGCCCGGCAGCCCACTACCACATGGGCGGCGTGAAGGTGGACGCGCACGGCGCCACGTCGGTGCCGGGCCTCTTTGCCTGCGGCGAGGTCTCGTCCACGGGCCTCCACGGTGCGAACCGGCTCGCCAGCAATTCCCTGCTGGAAGGGCTCGCCTATGCCGGCTTCATCGCCGAGGCCCTCGATGCGCCGCTTCCCGGCGCGATCATACCCGAGACTGTGGGCCCCCGTTCGGTCGCGGATCTGTTGTCGATCCGCAGGCTGATGGAGGCGCAGGTCGGCGTGGTCCGCGATGCCGCCGGCCTCGAGCAGGCGGTCGCCATGCTCGAACCCCGCAGTGAAACCTGCGACGCCGCCCTGGTGGCGCTGATGATCGCCCGCGGCGCGCTCACCCGCCGGGAGAGCCGCGGCGCCCACTGGCGCAGCGATTTCCCGCATATCGCCCCGGCAGCCCACACGGATACGACGCTCGCTACGCCGAACGCCGAGCGCCGCGAGACCACGGCCGCCGCGACGGAGCTGACATCATGACGCGATCGGTCCTGACGGAAGAGATCCTGCCCCTGCCGCGTCTTCTGGTCGAGCCGGTGGTGCGGGCCGCCCTGGTCGAGGATCTCGGCCGGGCCGGCGACATCACCACCGACGCGATCGTGCCGCCCGGCGAGCGGATGCGCGGCGTCATCGCGTCCCGCCAGGACGGGGTGATCTCCGGCACCGACGCCGCCGCGATCGCGTTCGCGCTCATCGACCCGGCCGTGACCGTGACGGTCGAGCGCGGCGACGGGGCCCGGGTCGCGCCCGGCGACGTGGTGTTGCGGCTCGACGGGCCGGCCCGGGCGATCCTGACGGCCGAGCGCGTCGCCCTGAACCTGCTCTGTCGGATGTCGGGGGTCGCGACGGCGACGAACGGCCTCGTCGAGGCGGCGCGCCCGCACGGCAAGGCCTCGATCGTCTGCACCCGCAAGACGACGCCGGGCCTGCGCGCCCTCGAGAAGCACGCGGTGCGGGCCGGCGGCGGCTCGAACCACCGCTTCGGCCTCGACGATGCCGTGCTGATCAAGGACAACCACGTGGCGGTGGCCGGTGGCATCGTGCCGGCGATCCAGCGGGCCCGGGCACGGGCCGGCCACCTGGTGAAGATCGAGTGCGAGGTCGACAGCCTGGAGCAGCTCGAGGAAGCCCTCTCGGTCGGCGTGGATGCGGTCCTCCTCGACAATATGGGCCCCGACCTGCTGACCCGCGCCGTGGCGATGATCGACGGCCGCGCCCTCTCGGAAGCCTCCGGCCGCATCACCCGCGAGACCGTGGGCGCCGTCGCGGCCTCGGGCGTGGACCTGATCTCCTGCGGCTGGATCACCCACTCGGCGGCGATCATCGACCTGGGGCTGGACGCCGCCTGAGAGATCTTGCTCCCTCGCCGCCAGCGGGAGGGAGCAACGCGCTTCATTCGACCGTCATCACGTTCGGGTGACAAGTCTTCGCCGCGGTCGTGGCGGAGACGGATCCAGTCTTTCGCGACGCATCCGGCTTGCTAAGGTCGCGCACGTCAGTGCCGCCCTCGACTGGATACGCCCGTGCGCCAAGCCTTCAGTCCCGCGGCTGGTCCTGCGGTCCCTCTGCCTGCCGCGCCGGTGGCGCGAAAGCCGGGTGCCGTTCGGCATGGGCCCGGGCCCGCGCTGATGATGGGGGCGCTCGGCGTCGTCTATGGGGATATCGGCACCAGCCCGCTCTACGCCTTCAAGGAGGCCGTGAAGGCGGCCACCGCCGGGGGCGCCGCGGTGCCGGCCGCGGCGCTCGGGGCCGTGTCGCTGATCCTGTGGTCGCTGATCCTGATCGTGTCGCTGAAATACGCGGTGCTGATCCTGCGCGCGGACAATCGGGGCGAGGGCGGCATCGTCGCCATGCTGGCGCTGCTGGGCGCCCGGCAGGCGCAGCCCGGCACGTGGAAGGCCGTGCTCCTGGTGGTCGGCCTCGTCGGCGCGGCTTTGCTCTACGGAGACGGTGCGATCACTCCGGCGATCTCGGTGCTCTCGGCCATCGAGGGGCTGAAGGTCGACGCGCCGGTGCTGACACCGTTCGTGGTGCCGATCACCCTGGTGATCCTGGTCGCGCTGTTCGCCGTCCAGCACAAGGGCGTGGCGGTGATCGGCCGGGTGTTCGGTCCAGTGATGCTCGTCTGGTTCACGGTACTGGTCCTCCTGGCGATCCCCAGCATCCTGCGGGCGCCGGAGATCCTGGGGGCGGTCAATCCGTGGCGGGCCGTAGACTTCCTGGCCCATGCCGGCTGGCACGTGAGTTTCATGATGCTGGGCGCGGCCTTCCTGGCGGTTACCGGCGGCGAGGCGATGTACGCCGATCTCGGCCATTTCGGCGCCCCGGCGATTCGCGCGGCTTGGTTCGGCCTCGTGCTGCCGGCCCTGCTGATCCACTATTGCGGCCAGGGCGCCCTGCTGATCGCCGACCCGGGCGCAATCGAGAACCCGTTCTACCTGCTGGCCCCCGACTGGGCGCATTACCCGCTGGTGGCGCTGGCCACGATGGCCACCGTCATCGCCTCGCAGGCTGTGATCTCGGGGGTGTATTCGCTGACCCAGCAATCGATCCAGCTCGGCTTCATGCCAATGATGCGGGTGGTCCATACCGACCAGGACGAGCGCGGCCAGATCTACGTGCCGGCGGTGAACTGGCTGCTCGCCGCGGGGACCCTCACTGCCGTGGTGGTGTTCGGCTCCTCCGACGCGCTGGCCGGCGCCTACGGGATCGCGGTCTCGGCGCTGATGGGCATCACCACCCTGCTCGCCGCGCTGATCGCGCTCCGTTGGGGCTACAACCCGATCCTGGTCGTGGCGGTCAACGGTTTTTTCCTCGCCATCGACGCTCTGTTCTTCGCCGCCAACAGCGTGAAGCTGTTCGAGGGCGGCTGGTTTCCCCTGGTGCTGGCCGCGGCGGTCGCGTTCCTGATGCTGACCTGGATGAAGGGCAACCACGTCCTCGAGGCGGTGCGCGAGACCATGCGCCAGCCCGAGGCGACGTTCTTGGCCCGCCTCGCCTCGCACCCGCCGGTGACGCTGCCTGGAACCGCAGCCTTCCTCACCGCAGCCACCGAGGGCATTCCCATGGCCCTGGGCCGGCTGGTCGAGCGCAGCCGATGCCTGCATGAGCGCATCCTGCTGATCACCGTGATCTACGAGGAGGCGCCGGTGATCCCCGCTGAGGAGCGGGCGCAGGTTACCCTGGTCGCTCAAGGTATCCGCAAGGCGATCTCGAAATACACCCCCGGGATGGAGCGCGTCGTGCTGCGCTACGGCTTCATGCAGACCGCCTCGATTCCCGAAGGCCTACAATGCGCCGTGAGGAGCGGGCTGCTCCCGCCGGAATACCTGGAGGATCTGACCTACTTCGTCGGCCACGAGGTGGTCATCCCGTCGAAGAAACCCGGCATGGCCTTATGGCGCCAGGGGCTGTTCGCCTTCCTGAAGCGCAACGCCGAGCGCACCGGCGCCCATTTCTGCTTGCCGACCCGGCAGATCGTGGAGGTTGGAACAGAAATCGAGATCTGAGCCGCTCACGTCCCGCCGATCCCGTCGCCGCCTCATTGAAAACGGCCGGGCGGGCGGGCATATCGCCACCGCATTTTCCCCTATGCGGAGGCATTACCCGTGAGCGAGACGATTGAGCGGCACGAGTTCGGGGCGGAGGTGGGTCGGCTCCTCGACCTCGTCGTGCACGCGCTCTATTCCGACCGCGAGATTTTCCTGCGCGAACTCGTCGCCAACGCCGCCGACGCCATGGACCGGCGCCGGTTCGAGGCGCTGACCTCGGCGGCGAGCGCGCTGCCGCCGGACGCCAAGGTCCGGATCGTACCCGACAAGGAGGCGCGCACGCTGACCGTCTCGGATGCCGGCATCGGCATGACCAAGGAGGATCTGGCGTCCAACCTCGGCACCATCGCCCGCTCCGGGACGCGGGCCTTCTCGCAGACGCTGGATGCGGCCAAGGCCGAGGATCGTCCGAGCCTGATCGGCCAGTTTGGCGTCGGCTTCTACTCGGCCTTCATGGTCGCTGACCGGGTCACGGTCACGTCGCGCCGCGCCGGCAGCGACGAGGCCTGGACTTGGGCGTCGGAGGGCCAGGGCAGCTACACCCTGGAGCCCGCGACCCGGCCTGAGCCCGGCACCGACATCGTACTGCACCTCAAGGCGGACGCCGACGAGTACCTCGAACCCTACCGCCTCGATCACCTCGTGCGGAAATGGGCCGACTTCATCACCGTGCCGATCGCCATCGCGCGGGACGGCAAGGACGAATCGGCCAACCAGGGCACCGCGCTCTGGCGCAAGTCGAAATCCGAGGTGAGCGAGGAGCAGTACGATGAGTTCTACCACGCCCTCGGGATGAACTTCGACAAGCCGTGGGCGACCCTGCACTGGCGCGCCGAGGGCCAGCTGGAATTCTCCGCGCTGCTGTTCGTGCCCGGCGCGAAGCCGTTCCAGGCGCTGGAGAACGACCGGCAGAGCAAGGTCCGCCTCCACGTCCGCCGGATGTTCATCACCGACGAGGCCGAGTTGCTGCCGTCGTGGCTGCGCTTCGTCCAGGGCGTCGTCGACACCGAGGATCTTCCGCTCAACGTCTCCCGCGAGATGCTGCAATCGACCCCGGCGCTCGCCCGGATCCGCCGGGCCGTCACCGGCCGCGTCGTGTCCGAGCTGACCACCCGCGCCAAGGATGCCGAGAGCTACCAGACCTTCTGGGAGAACTTCGGCGCGGTGCTCAAGGAGGGCATCTACGAGGATTTCGAGCGCCGGGGCGAGATCGCGCCCCTGCTGCGCTTCCGCTCCTCTGCCGTGGACGGCTGGACCTCGCTGCCGGACTACGTGGCCCGCATGAAGGACGGCCAGGACGCGATCTACTATCTCGTGGCCGACGACGCGGAGGCGCTGAAATCGTCCCCGCAGCTCGAAGGCTTCAGGGCCCGGGGCCTGGAGGTGCTGCTGCTCTCCGACCACGTCGATGCCTTCTGGCCGGACCAACTCGGCAACTTCGAGGAGAAGCCGCTCAAGTCGATCACCAAGGGCGGCCTCGACCTGTCGAAGTTCGCACCCGAGGGTGACCAGCCGGAGACGCCGGAAGGCATCGACGCCTTCGTGGCGGCTGTGAAGGCGGCGCTGGCCGGTGAGGTCTCGGACGTGCGCACCACCGACCGGCTGGTCGATTCGGCCGTGGTGCTCTCGGCCGGTACCGCCGGCCCCGACCTGCAGATGCAGCGGCTGATGCGCCGCGCCGGCCGCGGCGGTGCCGGGCAGCCGGTGCTGGAGATCAACCCGCGCCATCCGCTGATCCGGGCCCTGGCGACCGCACCCGAATCGGAGATCTCCCAGGAAGCCGGCACGTTGCTCGACCTCGCCCGGATCCAGGACGGCGACAGCCCCCGTGATCCGGCCGCCTTCGCCCGCACCGTCGCGGCGGCGTTGGCCGCGGCTCGGAGTGCTTCGCGCTGACGTTCCGGCGCCGACGCGTCGCAGCCGGTCCCGAATCGTTCGGGTCCGGCTGCGACGCGACGTCGGCGCTGGCTGCAAGGCCGAGCTCTTCGCGGGCCCGATGCTGGCGACTATGCGTGTGTGCTCACGCACATCGGCGTCGAAAGTTTCTAAGTTCGGTTGATCATTCCGAAACGGGCGAGCCATAACTTCGCCACTGGTCGGGACCATGTCCCGACCGGAGGCGCGGGCGCGGTGGGGGCCGCAGGCGTCTGAGCCGATTCCTCACTCGCGCGCGGCCTGCGCGCCTCACGGACGCTGCATGAACCCGGTCGAGGCTCAAGCCGGCAACGGACAGGCGGTCGCGGCGGCACGCACGCGGGCTCACGCCCGGGCGTACCGCCACAGCGGCCGCGTGCGCACGATGCGCCGTCTCATCCCGGTTGCGGCGGGTGGCTCGGTGGCGCTGTTGCTCGCCTACCTGTTCAATCCGTTCGGGACGAGCCTGCCGGGGGTCTCGGTCGGCCCCGTGACGGTGGCCGGCTCCAAGGTCCGCATGGAGAATCCCCGGCTCGCGGGCTTCCGCCAGGGCAACCGCGGGTACGAGGTGACGGCCGATGCCGCCCTGCAGGACGTGCGCAAGCCGAGCCTGATCGAACTGGAGCGGATGCGCGGCCACCTCGCCACCGACGACCAGGGCGGGGTCGCCCGGCTCTCGGCGGCCTCCGGCCTGTTCGACACCGCCCGCGAGGCGCTCGATCTCAAGGACGACATCCGCATCTGGACCGACCGGGGCGAGGAAGCCCGCCTGCGCTCGGCCGCGGTGGTGTTCAAGACCGGCGCGGTGAGCTCCCAGGAGCCGGTCACCGTCTCGACCCCGCGCGCCACCGTGAACGCCAATGCCCTCGACGTGGTCGAGAACGGCAAGCGCATCTCGTTCGTCGGGAGCGTCCACGTCGTGATCGTGAACGACGACCCGGCCGACAAGGCGCCCTCGCGCATCCTGACCTCGAACGCCGAGCCCGCGGAAACCGGCCGATGAGCGCGCGCGCAACCCTCTGCGCGGCCCTGGCCGCTTGCCTGGCACTCGCCGGCCCCGCGCTGGCCGAGAAGCCGGCCAAGAAGGACTCGCCCTTCGGCAATATCGGCGGCGGCGGCAAGGATCCGATCAAGATCGACGCCGACCGCCTCGACGTGTTCGACCGGGAGAACCGGGCGGTGTTCGTCGGCAACGTCGTGGCCGTGCAGGGGGAGAGCACGATCCGCTGCTCGACCATGACGGTCTACTACAAGCGCGGCAAGGATTCCTCCGACAAGGCCGACGCGAAGGCGGCGGATGCGGGTTCCGAGGCCCCGGCACCCAAAAATCCGGCCGAGAACGGCATCCAGAAGGTGGATTGCGCCGGCCCGGTCACGGTGGTCCAGAAGGATCAGGTCGCCACCGGCGATCATGCGGTGTTCGACCAGGACGCCAAGCGCATCGTGCTCACCGGCAACGTCGTACTGAGCCAGTGCCAGAACGTCACCCGCGGTCAGCGGCTGGTCTACGACATGGGCACCGGGCGCGCGAACATGGACCCGGTGGCCGGCGGACGCGTCTCGGCCCTGTTCGTGCCCGGCGAGAAGGCCGACGCCAAGGATGGCAAGGCGAAGGGCTGCGCGCAGCCGCCGGTCAAGCCGCGGGCGCAGGTCAATTGAGCGGCGCGGTCGCGTTCCGGGCGGAGCCGCAGGACGCGGCGGCCCGCCCTACGCTGCTCGGCCGTCTGTTCGGCCGGCGCGCGAGCCCGCCCGTCGCGGATGCCGACGAAGTCGCCGCCGCGGAAGTGGGCGGCCCCGGCATCCTCAGCGTCCGCGGCCTGCGCAAGAGCTACGGCGCCCGCACCGTGGTGCACGAGGCCGGGCTGACGGTCCGCACCGGCGAGGCGGTCGGGCTGCTCGGGCCGAACGGCGCCGGCAAGACCACGATCTTCTACATGATCACTGGGCTGGTGGTGGCCGATCGCGGCCATATCACCCTGGACGGCCTGCCGATCACCCACCTGCCCATGTACCAGCGGGCGCGGCTCGGCATCGGCTACCTGCCGCAGGAAGCCTCGATCTTCCGCGGGCTGACCGTCGAGGACAACATCCGCGCGGTGCTCGAAGTGGCCGAGCCCGACCGCAAGGCCCGCGCGCGCAAGCTCGATTCCCTGCTCGAGGAGTTCGATATCGCGCGGCTGCGCAAGTCGCCCTCGATCGCGCTATCGGGCGGCGAGCGGCGGCGCTGCGAGATCGCCCGGGCGCTCGCCTCGTCGCCGACCTTCATGCTGCTCGACGAGCCGTTTGCCGGCATCGACCCGATCGCGGTGGGCGACATCCAGGATCTGGTGAAGCACCTCAAGCAGCGCGGCATCGGCGTGCTGATCACCGACCACAACGTCCGCGAGACCCTGGGCCTGATCGACCGCGCCTACATCGCCCATTCCGGCCGCATCCTCACGGAGGGGACCCCGGAGGAGATCGTGGCGAACCCCGACGCGCGGCGGCTGTATCTCGGCGAGGATTTCAGGCTGTGACGGCCACCTCTCGGCGTGGTCGTCTGCGCCTGAGAGCCAGCAGCGCGAGCGTGGCCGCAGCCATGCATCCTGCAGCCAGCAGAAGAGCCGCGGATCCACCGAACCGGGTCAGTACCGCCGCGAAGGTCGGCGGCGACAGGGCCGAAGCTAGGTTGAGCGGCGATGCGATTCGCGACGCAGCCTGGGCGTAGCTCGCCCGCTCGTAGAACACGAGCGGGATGGTCACCCGCGCCACCGCGAGCGCACCGCTCCCGAGGCCGTAGAGCAGGATGAACGAACGCGCCGGCCGCGGTGGGGCCGCCGTCGGCGGCTGCCAGCAGCGATAGAGCTGCGAGGACGGCGAGCGCCGCGATCAAGCCGGTGCTCAGTCCGTCCCAACGGCCGCCGCCGAGGAAATCCACCGCCCGGGCGCCGATCTGGATCACCCCGAGAGCCGCGCCGTAGCCGATCGCCTCCGATCGGCTCAGACCTTCGGCGACCAGCCATTCGACCGGGATGTTGCTGAGGCCGAAGCCGACAAAGGCGATGAGCGCGGTGGCGCCGGCGATCAATCCGAGGAGCCCGCGACCCGACGCCGGCTCGATTGGTGCCGCGTCCTGCAGCGGCTGCGCGGTGTTCCCCAGAACTTGGAGCGGTACGCCGTACCGGTAGAGCGGCACGCAAACGAGCCACATCGCACCGCCGTAGAGGGCGCAGGTTCCCCGCCAACCGACCTGATCGCTCAGGAACGCCGTCGTGGGCCAGAACAGGCTGCTGGACAGGCCGGTCATGAGTATCAGCGCCCCAAACGGCCCGGCCAGCGCCCCCGCGCACGAGTTCGGTCATCAGGATGGCCGGTGGCGATCCGCGTGGCGACGATGGATGTGAAACTGACGCTGCCCCAGACGTCGATCTGCGCGGCGGCCACGGCGATCAGGACGCCGAGGGGCGCGCGTTCCGAGTGCATAGGAGAAGATGTTCCTCGCGGCCGTGAACGACTTGGCCGAATCGACCGGCCGGCTTCGGTTACGCTGGAACGTCATCGATCACGCAACGGCCGTCCATACCGAGCCCCGCAGGGGCGCCTTGCAATGCTGAATCGCTACAACAGAATGCCGACGTGAGCACACCCCGAATCAGATGGAGCGATCATGTCCTTGAGCGCATGCGGATGCGCAACATCGAGCCGGCTTGGGTCGAGCGGACGATCCGCAGGCCGGAGGTGATCGAACCCGATCCTGCTCGACCTGGCCGGGTTCGGGTGTTTGCTGCCGTGCCGGAGCGCGACGCGCGGATCATGCGCGTGGTATATGAACTCTTGGAAGGCGACGAGATCGTGGTTGTGACGGCTCTCCTTGATCGGGGCCGCACCCGCAAGAGGAGACAAACCGGATGACGTCCGAGTACGATCCGACAGTCGACGCCCTCTACATCCGTCTCGCCGACGCGCGCGTCGTCGAGAGTGAGGAGCTTCGCCCGGGCTTCATCGTCGATCTGGACTCCGAAGGGCGGATCGTCGGCGTCGAAATCCTGGATGCCAGCAAGCATGTCGCTCCCGGGGGCGAACTCGATCGCCCGCGCGCGGCGTAAAGCGGAACCGCTCTCACGACGGGGATATGCGCATACAGTCCAGCGGGTGCTGAACGCCGCCCCGCCTCACCCCTTCCAGTTCTTCAGCGCCGCGAACGGGCTGTCGGCATCCGGGGGCTTGTCCGGGTTCAGCACCGGCTCGACCTGCGCGACGGCGTCCGCCATCGAGAAGACGGATCCGCTCTGGAGCCGGCCGCCGGCGGCATCGCGATGGCCGCCGCCGCGGAACAGGCGGGCGCCGTCGAGGGCCGTGCCGTCGTTGGAGCGGAACGACATGGTGCCCATCCGCTGCACGTTGACGACGCGCTTGGCCCGGCCGGCATCCATGATCAGGTCCGAGACCCGCTGGAACGTGCCCGAATCCAGGGCGAAGGACAGGAGCGTGCCGTCCTTCAGCGGGCGGAACAGCGCGTCCGAGCGGGCGAGCGCCCGGGCGAGGCGCATGCGCGTGGTCAGCGCCCGGTCGTCGTCGGGTGCGTCGCGCAGGAGGGTCTCGGTCACCCCGGAGCGGAACGCCAGGGCGCGCCGCTCCAGATCGGCCGGGCTCGCGCCCTCCCGCAGCGCGACGGCGGCGGCCAGCAGCAGGCCGGACATGAAGGCCTCATGCCAGGGATGGCCGACCGGCACGAAGCTCGACACGCTCTCCCAGAACAGCTCGTCCAGCGCCAGGCCCCCCGTGAAGGCCGGGCTGTCCTTGCGCCAGAGGTCCACCGCGTCGATCGCCGCCACCAGGGCGGAGAGGTCGGTCGCGGGCTCGTGGGTCGCGAACAGGGCCCGGTGATCGAAGGTCATCCGGGTGGCGCAGACGTTTTCGTCGATCAGCAGGGTGCAGTCCGGATCGCCGAGGTCGATCCGGTTGAGGCCCGGCCGCTCGGGATCGGCTGCGGGCTCCAGTCCCTGGCGACGCAGCTGGTCCAGCGAGGAGGCGTGGTGGTCGAGGACCACGAGCCTGTGCTTCCGGCCGTCCTCGCGGCGGCGGTTCATGGCTGCGAACTTCTTCAGCCCCGCGATGGTCTGCTCCTCCAGGCCGAGGTCGGTCATGAGCAGGATCTCGCCCTCGCCCGCCCGGGCCAGGCGTTTGGTCTCGTCCTCGAAGACCGGGCCGACATCGCTGTAGCGGGGCACGTGGACGACGCGCTCGACCGCCGTGCAGGCGGCGGCGACCGTGGCGGCGCCGTAGCCGTCGAGGTCGTGGTGGGTGATCTGGATCAGGCGCACGCGGGGCGGTCTCGGTCGGTGACGGGTGCGAGCGGTCTACGACGCCCGGCGCCGCGACGCGAGGGGCCACACTGTTAGCCGGCAGCTTCCCCTTGCCGGCATTCGGTGCAGAATATCGGCCGGACGCCGTGAGTCGCGGACCAGCGATCGCACCCGAAGCACCCTGAAGAGTGCGCGTCAGCCAAAGGGGGGAAGTCAGTGGTTCCAGTCGCAACGCCGCGCGTGAAGCGCATCCAGAGGATCTCGCTCGCCCTGCTGGTGACGGCCGGGGTGGTCAACTACGTCGACCGCGCCACGCTGGCCGTGGCCAACCCGTTGATCCGGCAGGATCTCGGCCTGTCGATCCCCGACATGGGATTGCTGCTCTCTGCATTCCTGTGGGCCTACGCCTTCGCGCAGCTTCCGGCCGGCGCCCTGGCCGACCGGCTGGGTCCGCGGCTGACGCTGACCATCGGCTTGAGCTGCTGGTCGCTCGGCCAGATGCTCGGTGGGGCCGTGACCTCGTTCTGGCAGTTCGTCGGCGCGCGCATCGTCCTCGGCCTCGGCGAGGCGCCGCATTTCCCGACCTGCGCCCGGGTCTCGCGCGACTGGTTCAACATCCGCGAGCGCGGCACCGCCACCGGGATCTGGAACTGCGCGTCCTCGCTCGGCACCTTCCTGGCCCTGCCGCTGCTGACCTTCCTGATGGTGAGCTTCGGCTGGCGGGCGATGTTCATCATCATGGGCGCGGTCGGGCTGGTGCTCGCCGGAATCGTCTACCTGGTGTTCCGCAACCCGCCCGAGGTGAATCTCACCCCGGCCGAGCGCGCCTTCCTGGAGGAGGGCGACGCGCCCAACACCGACCGGCGCGTCACCTGGAGCTCGTGGAAGCGGCTGTTCCGCTACCGGACCAGCTGGGGCATGATCATGGGGTATTTCGGCTGCATCTACATGACCTGGCTCTACACGGCCTGGCTGCCGAGCTACCTCGAGATCGAGCGCCACTTCACCCTGCAGAAGACCGGGATCGTCGGGGCGATCCCGTTCGCGTTTGGAGTGCTGGGCGGCATCCTCGGCGGCCGGATCGTCGACATCCTGATCCGGCGCGGGGTCGATCCGATCCGGAGCCGCAAGATCCCGATGGTGGTGGGTCTGCTGGCGACCGCGGCCTGCACCGTGGTGGCGGCGCTGACGCCGAGCGACACGCTCGCCATCGCGTGCATCTCGGCGTCGCTGTTCCTGGTCTACGTGAGTTCGTCGGCCGCCTGGGCGATGGCCTCCGTGGCGGCGCCGGCCAACGCCACCGCTTCGCTCGGTGCGATGCAGAATTTCGGCGGCTACATCGGCGGCGCCCTGGCCCCGATGATCACCGGCTTCATCGTGGGCGGGACCGGCCAGTTCTCCATGGCCTTCATCACCGGCGCGGTGATCGCCGTCGTGGCGGCGCTCGGATACTGGACGCTGATCCAGGACCCGATCGCCGCCGAGGAGCCCGCGGAGACCTTCGTCGGCGGGCTCAAGCCCGCCGCTTAGGCCCAGGTCAGCCGCGCAGGTGCGGCACCGGCGCGTGGAGATCGCGCGCCGGCGTCCGGGCAGGGAAATTCCGGCGCATCAGGTCGACGAAGGTCGCGGCGGGCCCGTCCCAGTCGTGCCGGGCGGCGTGCGCCCGGGCGGCGATCGCGTCGAACGGCAGCCGCCCGTCGATCGCGGCGCCCATCAGCTCCGCCAGCCGCTCGACCCGGTCCGGGGCGTCCGGATCGAAGTAGCTCGCCGCGCTGCCCCCCGCCTCCGGGATCGCGGTGAGGCTCGAGGCGATCACCGGCGTGCCGCGCGCCAGGCTGTCGAGCACCGGGATGCCCCAGCCCTCGCCGCGGCTCGGGAAGACCAGGGCGGCGGCCCGGCCGTAGAGATCGGACAGGCCGTTGTCGTCGATGCCGGCGATGTGGACCGCGTCCGGGGTCCGGGTCAGGCGGTCGAGGGTCTCGGGTCGCTCGCCGTCGCCCTTGCCGACCACGATCAGCCGGGCCGCGCCCTGGGGCAGGCGCGCGAACGCGTCGAGCACCAGGCCGAGGTTCTTGCGCGGCTCCAGGCGGCCGACCATCAGCAGGTACGGGCGGCCGTCCGCGAGCGGATGCCGCTCGGCCGAAGCCCGCGGCGGGGTCGAGCCGCAGCGCACCTCTGCGATCCGGCTGCGGTCGATCCCGTAGACCTTCGCGATGGAGTCGCGGCTGTAATCGGAGATGGTCAGGACCAGCTTGGCGCGCCGGGCCGAGAGACGCGTGAGGATCCGGTTCCGCCAGCGCATCCGCCACGTAAAGAACTCGGGATGGGTCTCGAACAGGATGTCGTGGACCACCACCACCTGGCGGTCGCCCGGCACCAGCGGCGGGGCGATGTAGGTGGTCAGCAGGGTATCGAGGCGGTCGCGGAAGACCAGCCACGGCCAGATCGCGAGCAGGCGCAGGCTCGCCGGCACCCGCGGCAGCTTCTGGTGCTCGATGTTGGCGCCAGAGACGAGGCGGGCGCAGGCCTCCGGGTCGCCGGAATAGACCACGTAGGTCGCGTCCGGATGGCGGGCGGCGGCCCGGCCGATGATGTTCACGAGCCAGGTGCGGCTGCCCTGGGGCTTGCCGGTGAGCACGTGCGCGTCGATGCCGATGCGTAGCATGTTACGGGCTCCTGTAGGCGCCGAAGGTCGGGGCTTCGCCGGGCGCGTAGGCGCGGCCGGCGAGGTCGCGGGTCGCGCCGAGCGGGATGCCGGCGCGGGCGGGGGGCTTGGTCAGCGCGAGGCCGCCCGAGAGCGGGTCGGCCGGGTCGCGGAACGCGGGAGTGCCGGCGAGGTCGGGGCCCTGGCCGTGCAGCGGCAGGCTCGCGCCGTCGCTGGTGGCCGTGGCGGCCCAGCGATAGAGCGGGGCGCCGACGCTGCTGCCGACGAAGTTCGGCCCGATCGCGTTGCCGTTGTCGGCGGTGGTCGCCTCGACCGCGATGGCCGCGATGCCGGGCCGGGTGGCGAAGGCGATGTTGTTCAGCACCCGGTTGCCCGCGGTGCGATCGATCGACTTGGTGTAGTCCGAGGCCAGCACGATCTCGCCGCGGTAGACGTGCTTGCCGCCGGAATCGCGCATGTTTCCGGTGACGGTGTTGTTCACCACCGTGTTCGAGCCGGCGTCGAACAGGTTGATCCCGGCGCCGTCGTTGTCGGTGGCGACGTTGAACGCGACGGTGTTGCCGTCGCACCATTGGTCGATCTGGATGCCGTTGCCGTCCTGGCCGGTGGTTTCCTTCTGGCCGGTGACGATGTTGTACCGGATGGTGTTGCGGTCGCCCGCGTCCTGGGCGGCGTCCTTGGCGTAGACGTGGATGCCGGACGTGCCCGACATGCCGACGCCGTTGCCGGAGACCCGGTTGCCCTCGACCACGTAGCCGGAGCCGTTGATCTCCATCCCGTGGATGCCGTTGCCGGTCACGGTGTTGGCGAGGATGTAGCTCGGATCCTCCGGCGGCACGTTGATCACGTCGACCGCGACGCCGTGGGTCTTGTTGTCGGCCAGCGTGTTGCCGGTGATGCGGTGGCCGGCCCCGGCGCCGTCGCCGATCCAGATGCCGAGACCGGATTTCGATACGGTCGACTCCGCCACCGTGACGTGGTGCGAGCCCCGGCGGATGATGAAGCCGGAATTGACCGCGCCCTGGACGGTCAGGCCGGTGACCGTGACGTAGGCGGCGTTCTCGAACACAACGGAGTTCGACAGGACCGGCTTGGTCCCGGCGACCGCCGCCACGGTGACGGGCGCCTCGGCGCTGCCGCGGGCGCCGATCACCGCCACGTCGCCGTAGCTCCCGCCGCGGACCAGCACGCGCGACCCGGGGCCGAGGCTCGCGAACGGCACGTCGGCGAGGCGGGCCACCGTGCGGTAGTTGTCCAGCGCGCCGCCCGCGGGATCCACCAGGATGTTCTGCTGCGACTGGGCGTCGGCCGCGCCGCAGGCGGCGAGCGCCGGCAGCAGCAGGGCGACGCAGAGGTTTTGCGCGTGCATCCGGGACCCGCTCACGCCGCCAGCGCCCGGGCGATGGCGAGGCGCTTCTGGCGCTGGAACAGGCGGCGCCAGACCGTGCGTCCGGCCTCGGGATTGATCCGGGTGAGGACGCGTGCCGCCATCTGCCAGCCGGGCAGCAGCGCCGTCGGCATCGCCAGGTCGGCGACGCGGTGGCGCGGGGCGGCGGCCAGCGGCGGCGGGCCGACGAGGCCGAGCCGGGTGAGGTCGGGCGCGAGGTCCGGGCGCTTGCGGTACCACAGCACCAGGGCCGCCCCCTCGCGCTCGGCGATGCGCAGGTAGGCGGTCTCGTCCAGGAGATGGTGGTGATAGGCCAGCGCCTCCGGCTCGTAGAACAGGTGCATGCCGCGCCGGGCCAGCCGCTCGCCGAGTTCGATGTCCTCGTGCCAGGTCAGGCGCGGATCGAAGCCGCCTGCCTCTTCGAGCAGCCGTCGGTCGACGCTGACGTTGCAGGTCAGGAAGGCGTCCCAGCCGACTTCCACCCGGCCCGCGAGCGCGTCGTACGACGCGTCGTGGTGCAGGGCGGAGAACGGCGAGAACGGCAGGGCCGGGTCGATGGTCATGCGCCCGAGGATCGCGGTCTCGCGTCCGCCCCGCCTGGCATGGGCTGCGAGATGCGCGTCGACGAGGCTGGGAGCCGGGATCGTGTCGTCGTTGACGATCAGGAGGCGCTCGCCCCGGGCCGACGCGATCGCCCGGTTCCGGGCCGCGTTGGCGCCGGCATTCTCCTGGCGCAGGTGCACGACCGGGATGCGCCCGGTGGCGACCGCGTGGCTGATCACCGTGCCGGTGGCGTCGGCGGAGCCGTCGTCGCAGACGACGATCTCGAACGGCCGATCGGTGGTCTGCCGGTCAAAGGCCCGCAGGCACAGGCGCAGCGTGTCGGCGCGGTTGTAGGTCGGGATGATGACCGAGAGCACGGGGACGTCGCTCATGACGAAGCTTCCGGGATCGAGAGGGCAAGGGGATCGGTGGGCGGGGCGGCGGGGGAGCGGCGGCGCAGGCATAGCCAGGCCGCCACCGCGGCGGAGAGGCCGGCGGCGGCCGGCACCGTGATCGGCGCGAGCGTTGCCGGGCCGGCGGCCCAGACGAGGGCGGTGACGAGGCCGGGGCCCAGCACGGTCGGTGCATCGCCGGGCGCCAGCGGTGCGCCGGCCTCCCGCCAGAAGGCGTGGGCGACGACCGCCAGCATCGCGACCTCGGCCAGCAGGGCGGCCCAGGCCGCGCCGAGCAGCGGATCGAGGGGAATCAGCACCGCGCACGCGGCCAGGTTCGTGGCGCAGGCGGCCGCGCTGCCGCGCACCGCGAAGCCGGTCCGGCCGAGGGGAACGAGGCCGGCGAACAGCACTGTGGCGGTGATCAACAGGGCGCTCATCGCGGCTGCGATCCGCAGGACCGGCGCCGCCGCAGCGAAATCCGGCCCGAAGATCAACCGCACCAGGGGGTCGGCGACCGCGCAGGCCGCCACGGTTCCGGCCCCCGCGGCCGCCAGGATCACGATCAGCGCCGGGCGCACGCTGGCGCGCAGGCGGTCGGTGCCGGATCGCGTGCGGCCGGCATTGAGGGCGCCGACGGCCCGGCCGAAGACCGGCACGAGTGGCGCGCACAGGGTGATCGCCACCGCGGCGCCGAGCTCGAAGAACCGGAAGCCCGCGGTGAACTGGCCGAGTTCGGCCGCTCCCGCCAGCGCCGCCAGCATGATCAAGCTGATGCGGCCGTTGAGCGAGCCGAGGGCGTTCGAGATCCCCACGCCGGCCGCGGCCCGGATCGTCGCCCAGCCATGCGCCAGGGAGGCGGGGCGCAAGGGGAGAAGCCTCGCGGCCAGGAGCAACCCGACCACGCCGTAGACGATGCCCGAGGCCACCGCGACGACGCTCAGGGCCGCCTCGGGGAGCTGCAACCAGAGCGCGAGTGCCGTTCCGCCGACCAAGGTCACGGCGTTGGCCAGGGACGGCCAGACCGACCAGCCCGGCTTCCCGCAGACCTGGAACAGGGAATCCTGGAAGCGCGCCGCCGCGAGCGGCATCAGCAGAGCGGCGAGGGCCAGCGCCGGCCGGATCTCCTCGGGCAGCAGCGGCAGGGCGCAGAGCAGCAGCAATCCGGTGGCGCCGCCGAGGAGCAGCCGCGCCGAGATCATGCGACCGAACTCCGCCGCCCGCATCTCCGGCGCGCCGGCGCCGAGGCGCGCCCCGAACGTCAGCGTGGTGCCGAAATCGGCCGCAATAAGCGCCACCGCCAGCACCGCGAGGGCCAGGCCGTAGCGGCCGAGCGCCGCCGGGCCGACGCCGTGGCCGACCATCACGAAGGCGGCGAAGCCGGCGGCCAAGTAAACCCCGCGGCCCGCGGCCTGTCCAAGCAGATTCGCGCCGTACCGCATGCCGCCCGGGCGGCCACGTCCGCGCAATCGATTTACCAAGCGGACCATCTCTCGGTGGAGCCTTACTGAAAACCGCGACCTACGATTGCATCGTGGCAGGGTGCGTATGGCTTGCAACCGTATCTTCAATTTATGGTTGCAGAGATAAAGCGTCTGAGGAAACCGGAGGACTGCGTATGTCCGAGCGCGCCGAGACTGACGCCGCCCGAGGGATCCCCCTCGCGGGCGCGACGAAATCTGCAGAGGGGCGGCGACAACGCTGGGTGCAGATGCGTACGGCGCTCGCGGCCGACCGCGCCCACTGGCACCGCCGGGGCCACGGTTCGGCGCGACTGTACAGGGGCTATCACGCGGTCTGGCTCTACCGGCTCTCCCGCTATAGCCACGAGCGCGGCTGGCGCATGGCGGCCTGGCTGCTGTGGCTGGTCAACGGCTGGTGGACCGGCTCCGATATCCCGCCCTCGAGCCGGATCGCCGGGGGATTGTTCCTCCCGTATCCGTTCGGCGCGGTCATCGCGGGCGCCGTCGGGCGTGACGCCGCCTTCGGCGTGCAGGCCTCGATCGGCGGCCTGTTGAAGGAGCCCGATCAGGATATCGGCGGCGGCCCCGGCTTGCCGGTGCTGGGTGACGGCGTGGTGCTGGAGGCCGGCGCGATCGTGCTCGGCGCGGTGCGGATCGGCGATCGGGCCCGGCTCGGCCCCCGCACGACCATCCTCAAGGACGTCGAGCCCGGGGAGACGGTGATGCCCCAGCCCTGGCGGGCCTTGCCGGGCCGGGGAGCCGCGGCATGACCGGCGCCGTCGTGAACACCGATCCTCGCGGTCCGACCGGCTACGCGGAGGTGCGCCGGCTGCTCTCGGCCGACTTCGCCCGCGTCCTGCGCCAGACCACGGGCGGCAAGCCGACCTCCCGGCTGCGACGCCTGATGCACCTGACGCTGCCCGCCATGCAGGTCGCGATCTTCCACCGCGTGGCGCATCTGCTCCACGGACACGGCTGGCGGCGATGCGCGGCCGCCGTCTCGGACCTGTCGTTGCGGCTGACCGGCGCGAGCCTGCATCCGGGCTCGCCGATCGGGCCGGGCCTGTTTGTGCCCCACCCGGCGCGCATCGTCTTCTGCGGCAGCGCGGGGATCGATCTGGTGCTGCTTCCCGGGACGCTCGTGGGGCCGCGGGATTGGGTCTTCCCCGGCGCGCCGTTCCCGGCGGACGCGCCGCGCCTCGGCGACAATGCCGTGGTCGGCGCCCACGCGGCCGTCCAGGGTGCCGTCACGGTCGGGGCCGGGGCGACGATCGGGATCGGCGTGTGCAGCCTGCGGGACGTGCCCGCCGGCACCGTGACGATGGTCGCGCAGCGGCAGATCCGCAGCCGCTCCGATGTTCCGGAGGGCGGCGATGCAGTTTAGGACCAACCCTGCAACGTCGGCCCGCCGGTCAGGCCGGCCCGTGCTCGTGGCGGCGGATGGCTTCCCGGCCTCCGCGGGCGGCGCGCCGGGACGGGAGCTGGCGGCGGAGCACGCCTTCGTAGGCATCGACGATGCCACGCCAGCCGAACGCGTCCGCATGCCGGTCGCGGGAGGCCGCCGACATCGCGTCGAGCCGGCTCGGCGCGGCGCGCACGAGGTTCAGGATGCCCCGGCGCAGCTCGGTCTCGTCGCCGAAGAACACGGCGCCGTCGCCCGCCACCCAGCGGTTGAACGGATTGTCGTGGGCCAGGATCGGCGAGCCGGCGCCCAGGGCTTCGACCAGGGACGGGTTGGTGCCGCCGACCGTGTGGCCGTGGATGTGGAAGCGGGCATGGAGCCGGAGGGCCGACACCCGGTCGGCCTCGTAGATCGCGCCCGCGAAGATCACGTCCGGGCCGCCCGCGGCCTTCACGGCGCGGTGGTAGGAATCCGAGTCCATCAGCTTGCCGAGCACGACGAGGGGCAGGCCGGGGCGGATCTCGCTCCAGGCGCGGACGATCTGGAGCACGAGGTTCTCGGGCACGACCCGGGCGATCAGCAGCCCGTAATCGCGGGGGCGCACGCCGAACGCGGACAGCGGCGTCGTCGGCGCCTCCAGCACCGGGTCGGCGCCGTACGCGATCGTGGTGATCCGCTTCGCCGCTGTGTTGCGGGCGAGGTGGCGGGCGATCTCCGGATGGTCCGCGACCAGATGCGTCGAGAACAGGCTGCCGAGACGCTCGTTCAGCCAGAACCACGCCTTGGCGGGCTTCGACCACCGGTCGCGCTTCCACTCGATCCCGTCCATGTTCATGACGCTGCGCTTGCCGGTGAGGCGGTACAAGATCGAGAACAGGGCCGTGTTGTAGCCGAGCACCAGCGGCAGGGCCGGCCGGAACGCCGCCCGCAGGGTGCATTTGAGGTCGAACACGATCGTCGCGAAGGCGCCGTCGCCCCGCACCGCGACCGGGATCAGCGCCACGCCGCGCCAGACGCTCGGCGGGGTCGGCGTGCTGACCTGGCAATAGACCTCGACCCGCCAGCCCCGCTCGACGAGATCCAGCGCCAGGCGCTCGGCCAGGGTCTCGAAGCCCCCATGCGCGGCCGGCACCCCGCGGGTGCCGAGGATCGCCACCGCCGGGCGCCCGTCCGGCCCGTCCCGATTCACCACTCCGGCGCGCGTCGCGTCCTCAAGGGAGCCTGAAGTATGGTCACCGTCGAACAGCGCCTGTTCCGGGAGATGGGGGCCGGGGGTTACTCCCGGCAGGACCACCGGATGGAGTACATCGTGCGTGTCAACGCGCTGCTCCGGCCGGATATGCGGGTGATGGAGTTCGGGGCCGGGCGCGGCAAGTGGACCGATGACCCGGTTCCACTGCGCCGGCACCTCGGCGACTTCCGCGGACGCTGCGCCCACGTCATGGCCTGCGACGTGGACGAGGCGGTCCTCGAGAACAAGTCGGCCGACGAGGTCCGTCTGATCGGCCACGACGGGGTCCTTCCATTCCCGGACGGAAGCTTCGACCTGATCTCGGCGTTCTCGGTCCTCGAACATATCGAGCATGCCGAGGTCACCGCGGCCGAGCTCGGCCGGGTCCTCGCCCCGGGGGGGTGGCTCTGCGCCTGGACGCCCAACCGCTGGGGCTATGTCGGGGTCGGCGCGCGGCTGATCCCGAAGCGGCTGCACGCGCAGGTCCTGCGCTGGGTCGAGCCGCGGCGGGTCGAGATCGACTCGTTCGTGCCGCTCTACACGATGAACACGGAGGCGGCGCGGAAGCGGCTTTTCCCAACTGATCGGTTCGAGCACTTCACCTACAGTTTTGACGGGCAGCCGTTCTATCATGGCGAGAACATCGTCCTGGGCAAGTTCTGGGAGCTGCTGTTCCGGCTCACGCCGGGTCCGTTGAAAGGCTACCACATGGTTTTCATCCGGAAGAAGGCGTGAGGATCGGGCCGATCAGCCTCGAAGACTGCGCAGATGGTTGGAAAACCTGCGCATGTCCTCGGCCTTGCGGGCGAGTTCCGGCTGCCGTCCGAGGCGGCCGGCGAGGCTGTAGGCCAGCGCCCGCAGGGTGAAGCCGAGGCGCAGCGGGGCTACGAAGAAGGCCGGCGAGGACAGGAGCCGGCCGGCGTTGCGCAGGCGGTAGATCCCCGCCAGCCCGTCGAGCCAGCGGGCCGAGCGCGTGCCGGCCGAGCCGCCCTGGAGATGGACGACCGCGATCCCCGGCAGGTAGGCGACCCGCCAGCCGGCATCGCGCAGGCGACAGCCCCAATCGACGTCCTCGCCGTAGAGGAACAGCGTGCTTTCCAGGCCACCGATCGCCTCGACCGCCTTCCGGCGCATCAGGACGAACGCGCCGCAGACCCAGTCCACGTCCAGGGCCTCGCGCCCCCGGGCCTGCCGGCTCGCGAGGTAGAGGCCGCGCAGGCCGAAGCGCCCGGACAGCCCGGCAGCGTGGACCAGGGTCGAAAGCGGGCGCGGCTCGTAGCCGGCATCGCCGACCTGATGGCGGCCGTCCGGGAAGATCAGGCGCGGCCCGACCGCGCCGACATCGGGATGCGCGTCGAGATGGGCCAGCGCTCCGGCTAGCGCCTCCGGGTCGCGCAGGAACGCGTCGGGGTTCAGAAGCAGGATCGTGTCGCCCTGCGCCGCAGCGAGCGCGACGGCGTTGCCCCCCGCGAAGCCGTGGTTGGTCCGCTCGGCGATCAGCCGCACCCACGGGAAGGCGCCGGCGATCCGCTCCGGCGTGCCGTCCGACGAGGCGTTGTCGACGACGATCACCTCGTAGGACCGGTCGATCCGGCTGGCCGCGAGGAGGCGCAGGCAGGTCTCGATGTCGGCGCCGGTGTTGTAGGTGACGATCAGGACACTGAGGCCGATGCCGCTCATGGTCGAACTCTCCGCGATCCGAGGGCAGGACGGTTCGGGGTCGCGGGCGGCCTCGGACGGTTGCCCGGCGAAGTCGCGGATCCATGATCCGGCACGGAGAGCGCGCGCGTCGCGCCGCCGACCTCCGCGGCGGCACGGCGCTGCGCGGCCCGCACGCCCGCGATCAGCCCGAGGCCGGTGTAGAGCAATTCGGCGATGCCGAGGTTCAGGCGGAAACCCGGATCGACGAGCCCGTGCAGCAGGTGGGCGATGAGTCCGACCGCGCAGGCGGCCGCGATGGCCGCCAGCGGATCGCCCACCGGTGCGCGCCAAGCCGCCCGGAAGCCGCGGTAGATCCCGACCGAAAAGACCAGCGCGAAGGCGGTGTAGCCGACGATCCCGACCTCGGTGAGGATCAGGATGTGCAGGTTGTGCACGACGTGGTTCGAGCGGTCGAACAATCCGGCGAGGCGGGACAGGCCGGTCTGATCGAGCACCGCGAACTGGTTGCCGAAATTGTTCAGCCCGACGCCGAAGAACGGGAACTGCGCGAACAGCGCCAGGGCGGCTGCGTTGAGCGGCCCACGCTGCGCCGCCGAGCCGCCGTCATCCGCGGTCAGGCGCTCCCAGACCAGCGGCCCGGCATAGATCGCCCCGATCCCGGCCACGACGACCAGCAGGGCGAACACCATCAGGCTCGCCCGAGAGAACAGCCGGTCCCTGTAGACCAGCAGGATCACCAGGGTCGCCGAGAGCGGATAGGTCAGCCAGGAGGCGCGCGACAGGGTCAGCACCACGCCGACGACGGCCGAACCGGCCCCGGCGGCGCCGATCAGGCGCAGGAGTTTCGGGCCCCGAGAGAGGGCTAGCGCCAGTGCCAGCGGCCAAACGAACTCGTAATAGTACCCGAGAATATTCGGGTGGACCTTCAGGCCTCCGGCGCGGCGCTGGGCGGAGAAGTTGATGTTCTCCTCGACGATCTGCTCCTCGCCGAGCACGGAGAGGCCGAGTTCGGAGCCGGAGACGTATTGCAGCCCCGCCACCGCGGTCTGCACCAGGCACAGCGCGCAGATCGCCAGCGCCAGGGTGCGGATATCGGCGCCGGACAGGTTCGAGACGGCGACCGAGACGAGGAGCAGCCCGAGGAACCGCCAGGCATCGAACCACAGGTAGGCGGTGTCGGGGGCGTTGGCCAGCGAGAGCAGGCCGGCGGTCAGGAAGCCCAGCTGCGTGAGCACGAGCGGCCGGTCGAGGCGCAGCCCCGAGACCCGCTCGCCGATGCCGGTCAGCTTGGACAGGATCAGCGTCAGCGCCACCAGGAGCGCCACGCTGACGGTCAGTCCGGCGCCGCCGCCGATGCTCGGCAGGTATTGGCCGACGGCCTCGAAATGCTGGAAGAAGCTGACATCGAGCTTCACGGTCAGCCCGACCGCGAGGGCGACCAGCAGCAGGGGCGTCAGGCGGTAGCGCTGCCCGGCGATCAGGGCGCCGACCCCGCCGAAGGCCGCGGCCAACCCGACCACGGCGAATTTCAGGGGCGCGGCGCTCAGCGCCACGGCACCGGCCGCCGCCGCGAGGCCGAGGCCGGCCACCGGCAGGGCGCGGAGTGCGCGAACCGGGGCGCCGCTCATCCGAGCCACCGGTACAGCCATTTCGGGATCGGCCGCCGGGTCCCGTTGAGGACGATGCCGAGCGGCGCGCCGCCCGCGGCCTTGAGGTCGGCCAGCGCCCGCTGCGCCACGGCCCGGCGCGTGCGCTCGGCGCCGATCACCACGACGAACCCGTCCACGAAGGGCGAAAGCGCCGCCGCGTCGCCGATCTCGGTGATCGGTTCGCAATCCAGGATGGCGAGGTCGAAGCGGTCGTCGACCAGCGCCAGGAAGTCCTCGACGCGGCCGTCGTCCAGGGTCGCCTTCCGGATCGCCGCGGCGCTCCCCGCCGGCACGACGCTCAGGCCGTCGGCGACCGGGTGGACCCCGAGGCTCGGCGCCACGTCCCCGGCGACGATGTCGGCGAAGCCCGGCCGGCCCTCCAGCCCGTAGGCCGCGGCCAGCGACGGCCGGGACCAGTTGGTCTCGATCAGCGCAGCGGTGCGGCCGCGGCGGGCATAGGCGCCGGCGAGTTCGCGCGCGAGCGTGCTCACCCCCTCACCGGGTTGGACCGCGGTGATCCCGACCCGTCGCAGCCGGGTCTCGTAACGGCTGAGCTGGACCAGGGCCGGCTCGAGCACGGCCGGGTCGATCATCGGGGCGTTGGCGGCGATCATGCGGCGGCTCCTCCGAAGCGCGGCCGCCGCTCGGCGCCGGAGCGCAGCGGGACGGCGGCAAGGACAGGCACGCGCAGGGAGCGGGCGACCTCGGCGGCGCTGCGGTAGGTTTGGGCGAGGATCTCCGCCAGGGCGACGTAGGCCAGGGCTGCGAGCAGCCCGAGCCCGGCCGCGAGGCCGAGGATCAGCGGCCGGTTCGGGCCGGAGGGCAGCCGCGGCGGCACGGCGCGCGCCACCAGGGCGGAGGAGGTCACGGATTGCGCGTCCAGCCCGGTGCCGGTGCGCAACGCATCGATGCGCTTCTGGGTGTCGTTGATCTCGTCGCTGAGCAGGGATTTCTGCTGCGTGAGCCGGCCGTAGGCCAGGGCCGCGTCGCTCTGGCCGATGGCGGCCTTGCGGCGGCTCGCTTCGATCCCCGTGATGGTCTGGATCTTCTCCGCGAGCACCGCGAGCCGCGCCGTGTCGGCGGCGATCAGCGCCTGGTACTTCTGCCGCGTCAGGGCGATGAGGTCCCGGTCGAGGCTGATGAATTCGGGGGCGGTCGGCCTGAACCGGACGGCGATCTCCGCCCGCTTGGTCCTGAGATCGGCCCAGCGCGTGTCGAAGGCCGCCACCGTCGGGTCGGCGTCGGGCGGCGTCGGCTGCCAGCGGTCGGGCCCGGTCTCGCGGGTTCGCTTGAGCCGGGACTCGACGCCTTCGCGCTCGATCTGGGCGGCCGACTTCTGCCGGGCGAGGTCCGACAGCGTACCGAGATCGTTCTGCTGCTCGATCTCGAAGCTGGCGGTGTTGTTGCCCTTCAGGGAGGTCGCCAGCTGCGCGTCGATGGCGGCGAGGTCGGCGCGCGCCCGCTCCAGCTTGCCCTGGTAGAAGGTGGCGGGCGTCTCGTCGGCGTAGACCTCGACGTGGCGCCGCTTGTAGGCATCGAGCAGCCGGTTCAGCGCCTGGGCGGCGAAGTTCGGGTCCGTCCAGGTGAAGCCGGTCAGGATCACGTCCGTCTCCTTGACGAACACGACCTTGAAGGAGGCCAGATAGGCCTCGTAGAGCTTCTCGTCGGGGCTGAGGTGGCGCAGCAGGCCCAGCGTCTCGAACGGGATGCGGGCCGTGTCCACGACCCAGGTCTTGACCGCCTTGGCCCCGCGCATGGCGACCCGGCCCTGGTAGATCAGCCAGTCCGTCCAGTCCGCGGGGGGCGGGCCGAGGTCGCCGGTCGGGGTGATCGCCTTCAGCGCCGCGAACTCGTCGCGCACGATGCTCGGGTCGCGCAGGATCTCGACCTCGTTGTTCACGTTCTGCGCGCGCTCGGAGAACATGTAGTTCTGGTTGGCGCCGCCCTGGACCGGGGCGGCCGACTTCTCGCGACCGAGGCGGATGATCAGCTTGGCGTCGGCGGTGTACTCGGCGGGCGTCAGCAGCAGGTAGATGCCGGCGCCCAGGATCGCGGCGGCCAGGATCAGCAGGGCCGGCCGGATGTGCCGGAACAGGGCCGCCAGGGCGTCGCGGAGATCGAAGGCGGGGCCTTCGACGTCCTCGGGGGCGGCCCGGTCGGGCCGGGACATGTCGGACTTCGTCACGTCCCGGACCTCACGGTGGCGCTGGTGGAGGTGTTGGCGGACGGGCCGGTGATGTAGTTCACGCCGAAGCCGGTGCCGTTGAAGAGCAGGATCTGGCGGACCACGAGGTCGACGGCGCGGGCGGTCTTCGCCAGCAGCGAGGGCGGCACGTAGACCGTGGCGTTCGGGGGCACGATGATCGAGTCGGCCAGCCCCGGCTCGCCGATGTCGACGATGCGGACGCTGCCAGCGGCTCCGCCATCGAACCGGATGATGCGGACGGCATCGCCCGCGGCGGTCGGCAGGATGCCGCCGGCCGAGCCGAGCACCTGCGCCAGCGTGCGGGCACCCTGCAGGGTGACCGGCCCGGGGGCCCGGACCTCGCCGAACACCATGGTGTTGGCCGGCACCAGGCTTGCGAGGCGCACGCTCGTGCTCACCGTGGCGAGCTGGCGGTGGTAGGCGGCGGTGAGGTTGCTGGCGACCTCGGACACGGTCCGGCCTGCGGCCTGGACCGGCGGCACCATCGGCAGGTTGATCTTGCCGTCGGGCTCGATCGCCAGGACCTTCACGCGGCCCATATCGGCCCGCTGGGTGAGATCGCGGAAATCATCGGTCACGGTTCTGAATTTGCGCAGCATGATCGTGACGACCGGGTCGATCAGCACGTCGTCGTAGGTGCTCTTGATCAGCGTGGCGGCTGCCTCGGGCGACAGCCCGGCGACCTTGATGCCGTTCTTGCCCGGCAGCGAGATCCGGCCATCCGGTCGGACGATCACCGTACGGTTGTATTCCGGGTGGGTGCGGAAATCGACGTCGAACTCGTCGCTGGGGTTGAGGCGGTAGGTCGGCTGGACCACGCTCGAGTCGATCAGGAACGACACTTCGAGGTTGTCGCCGACATTGAGCCGGTAATTGGCGAGCCCCAGGCGCATGGTGCGCCCGACCTCCTCCTCGGCGGCGGCGACGACCGAGGGCGGCACCGCATCGGCGATCGAGCCGGTCTGGGTCACGTCCGGGCCGGACCGCCCTGCCGAGCGGGGTTTGCCGGACATGCAACCGCTCAGAAGCGGTGCGCAGGCGAGGACCGCCAGCGCGGCGGCACGGCATCGCGGATGATCCGCGACGCTGGATGCCCGGGAGGCGCGCCGGGTCGCCGCGCAGAGGAACGCAGACAGGGAAAACGCCATCGACCTTCAGCCGCACCATGCTCGACTGCGCCCGTCCGATGACAACTCGTGATCGAACCGCGCAGAGCGATACAATCGACGGGTTTGGTTAACGAGGCTTGAAGCTCGCCCCGCTCAACTCTATCAGAAGTTGTGAAAACGGGCCTGTGGCAAACTGCGGAGGCCGGGCATGGCGCCTGGCCAAGACAGGAGCGCGCCGGACGCGTCGGCCTGCCGGAGGCGGCCGTTGCTCGGAGGCGGTGCCGGCTACCGGAACGACCCTGCTTGCACATGGATCTTAACGAACGGTCACGCTCGGATTTCAGGATCCTTGCCGCCCCGTAGATCACGCGCTCTCCCACCACGGGCACGCGACCACGACGCGTGCCGCGCCCGATCCAGCCATGACCGCTGTTCGAACGGAACGCAGAGAGCGTGATGACTGTCGATCAATCAATAGGTTTGATCGAAATCCGTATCTCTTCAGATCCTTGCTTAAGCTTGAGCTCTCGGATAACAAGAACTTGACCGAAACGCCTCGGATATTCAGACGAGGCCGGGGCGGCGCGATCCTGAATGCCGGCATTCACCGGCCCGGAGTCGAGCGCCATGCCCGGCCTGAACCCCGCGCTGTTCGCGCGCCTCAGCGACGACCTCGAGGCGTCCTTTCAGGAAGACCTGGAGGAGGCGGTGGTCGATCCGGCGCGCTGGCCCGATCTGATCGAGCGCGTGTCGCTGGCGTCCGGGAGCGAAGGCGCGCTGCTCCTGCGCACCGACCGGACGGCCCTGGATGCGCTCACCACGGCGTCGCTCGCCGAATCCTCGAAGCGCTACTTCGAGGAGGGCTGGCACCGGGAGGATCACCGCTTCCGCGGCATGCCGATGATCCGCGCCCGCGGCATCGCGGTCGATCAGGACTTCACGACGCCCGAAGAGATCCAGCGGCTGCCGTTCTATCAGGACCTGCTGGCCTCCAGCGGGCTGCGCTGGTTCGCCGGGATCGGCTTCGAGGTGAAGGGCCGGCTCTGGTGCCTGGCGCTGCAGCGGACGGTGGCGCAGGGCCTGTACGAGCCGCACGAGCAGGCGCGCCTGGCGACCCTGTCGCCGCTGCTCCGGCGGGCCGGACTCCTCACCGCGATGGTCGAGAAGGCGCGCCTCGCCGGCCTGACGCAGGCCTTCGACATCATCGAGCGAGCGGCCATGATCCTCGATTCCGAGGGGCGGGCCGTGCATTGGAACACGGCGTTCGGGGCGCTTCTGGGCCGCGACCTGAAGCTCGCGGGTGGGCGCCTCGCCGTCGAGGAAGGTGAGGCGGCACGCCAGCTGGAGGCGTTGTCGCGGCCGTCCGGGCGGGCCCCGATCTCCGCGATCGTGGTGGCCCGCCGGGATGCTTCGCCGATCGTGCTCCACGTGGTCCCGCTAGTCGGCCCGAGCCGCGGCCTGTTCGCCGGCGGCAGCACGCTGCTGATGGCCAGCATTCCCGGGACCATGCCGGTGCCCGCCGCCTTCGTCCTCCAGTCCGCCTACCGGTTGACCCCCGCGGAGGCGCGCCTCGCCCAGGCCCTGTCCAACGGTGTCACCCTCGCGGAGGCGGCGAGCCGCTTCGCGATCACCGCCGCCACCGCGCGCTCGCAGCTCAAGGCGATCTTCGCCAAGACCGGCGTGACCCGGCAATCGGACCTGCTCCGGCTCGTGATGGGCTTGGCGCGGTAGTGTGCCGTCTGTCGGGTTGCGGAACGGGTCGTGCCGCGAGGCCGTTTCAACCGACACGACAGGAGACAACACCATGACGTATCGGATCGCACTGGCCTCCGCGCTGACGATCGGAGCTCTCGTGATCGGCGCCCCCGCCGAGGCGAAGGGGTGTCTCAAGGGGGCGGTGGTCGGCGGCGTCGCCGGCCATATGGCCGGACACGGCAAGATGGGCGCCGCCGCCGGCTGCGCGATCGGCCATCACCGGGCCAACAAGAAGGACAAGCAGGGCTGATCGCATCCCCGCAAGCACCGCTGCGCCGCGACCGGCGCGGCGGTGATCCGAGATGACCGGCACGGCCTTGTGAAGCCGGATCCCCAGCCGGGGATCCGGCTTCACGCGTTTCTGAAGGGGGGCTCGGTCGGCGGGGCCGAAACCCGATCGGTGACGACGTCCGATGACGGCGATCCCTTGACCGCTTATTGGAGTTGTTCTAATTAAGAACTGTAGGCGGGCGGCCAGCGATCGGTCCCTGCCGCAAGCCATTGCGACGACGGAGAGAGACGATGACCGGTACCGCGAACGCCGCTTGCGAGAGCTGCCGCTTCTTCGACGACCACAAGCTCAACGGCGCCCAGGCGCAGGGCGACGAGGGTCTCTGCCGCTTCAACCCGCCGGTCAGCCAGCCGGCTCCGCAGTCCAAGGGCCTGTGGCCGGTGGTGGCCTCCAAGGATTGGTGCGGCCACTTCACCGCCGAGATGTCCGCCGCCGAGTAATCGGGACGCGCGGCGCCGCGATCGCGGCGCCGGACTGGCGTCCATCCCCGCGCCGTCCTGCACCGCGATCCACCCGTGACGACCCGCGCGCGATCACCCGGCCCCACGGGGTGGTCGCGCATTGCCGTTTCAGCTCCGGCAGCCGTATGTTCGGGCCATGAGCCACGCGATCCGTCCCGCGACCCAGGCCGATATCCCGGCGATTGCGGCCATCTACGGCGAGGCCGTCCGCACAGGCACGGCGAGCTTCGAACTTGAGCCGCCGGACGTCGCGGAGATGGGGCGCCGTTTCGCCGTCCTGCGCGACGGCGGGTTTCCCTACCTCGTGGCGATCAGCTGTGGCGCAGTCTCCGGCTACGCCTATGCCGGTCCCTATCACCAGCGCGCGGCCTATCGTTCGACCTTCGAGGATTCGATCTACGTCGCTCGTTCGGCCCGGGGTACGGGCGTCGGACGAGCGTTGCTCGGCGCGTTGATCGTCGAAGCCGAACGGATCGGCGGCCGGACCATGGTCGCGGTCATCGCCGAGAGCGACTCGCCCGCGTCGGTTGCGCTCCACGCCGCCTTCGGTTTCACGCCGGTCGGCACCCTGGCGGGCGTGGGTTACAAGCACGATCGCTGGCTCGACGTGACCCTGATGCAGCGGCCGCTCGGACCGGGCCGGAGCGCTCCGCCGTCCCGCACCTGACCGGCCGGCTGTCGGCACGAAGACTGGTCATCGTGGCTCAGCCCTAGGCTGCGCCGTCATGATGCGGACAACTTCGCGCGAGAGACGGCGGGCAGGACGCGCAAGCCGCCCGGTGCTCGGCCCGGCGAGAGCGCGATGACGCGAGCGCGGGGGCCGTCCGCAAGGCGGTCGGTCTCGTTCCTTCGGGGCGCGCGAGGCAGGGGAGTTCGGGTATGATGGTTTCTTCGATCGGTCGGCGGGTCGCGCCGCTCGCGGCCCTGGCGCTCGCCGCGTTTGGTTCGCCCGCGCATGCCGCGACACCGGCTGACCCCAGCGGCACCTACATCACCGAAGACGGCCGCGCCCGCGTCCGCCTCGAAAAGTGTGGCGCCGCCAACGACCGGCTGTGCGGCTACGTGGTCTGGCTGAAGGTGCCGCTCAACGACAAGGGCGAGCCGCGGGTCGACTTCAAGAACCCGGATCCGAAGAAGCAGGCGCGCCCCTCGCTCGGCCACCAGCTCATCCTGGGCCTGAAGCCGAACGCCGACGCCCATTACGAGGGCAAGATCTACAATTCCGAGGACGGCAAGTCCTACGATGTCACCATCTGGACCGACGCGCCGAACGAACTGACGGTGCGGGGCTGCCTGATCGCCTTCCTGTGCAAGTCGCAGACCTGGAACAAGGTCGTCGACCTCCTGCCCGGCCAGCTCGCCGGCGCGACCAACGCGCCGAATGGCCCGCGCAGCGACCCGGAATTCGCCACGGGCTCGCCCAAGCCCGCCGCCAAGGCGGGCGCGAAGCCGTCGGCCAAGCCCGCCGCGGCGGACGCGCCGGCTCCGCAATGATTGAGGTGGAGCATCGTCGCGGTTCGAACCGTCTGACCGCACGATGCTCCGGCGGCGCTCAATCGTCGAGCGCCGCGTAGGTCAGGACCCGCAGCTCCCGCCGGATCGGCAGCGCCGAGGACGGCACGAGCTGCGTCATGAGCACGACCGAGAGATCCTCGGCCGGGTCGATCCAGAAGGCCGTCGAGGCCAGGCCGCCCCAGGCGACCTCGCCGGGCGTGCCGAGAATCTGGGCCCGGGCCGGGTCGAGCATCACGGAAAAGCCCAGGCCGAACCCGATCCCGGTGTAGGAAGTCTCGGCGAAGCGCGGCGTGCCCATGGCCGCCAGATCCCCCGTGAGATGGTTCGCAAGCATCAACGCGACACTCTTCCGGCCGAGCAGGCGGTTGCCGTCGAGGGTGCCCCAGTTGAGGATCATGCGGCAGAAGCGCTGATAGTCCGATGCGGTCGAGACGAGTCCGCCGCCGCCGGACGCGATGGCCGGGACTTTCGCGAAGGTGGTGTCCACGGAATCGTCGAACAGCCTGAGCTGGCGCGCGCGGTCATACGCATAGGTCGCGCAGAAGCGCGGCATCAGCTCGGGCCGGACGTGGAAATCCGTGTCGACCATCCCGAGCGGGCGGATCACCTCATCGCGCAGATAATCCGCGAACGGTCGGCCGGTGAGGGCGGCGACGTACTGGCCGAGCACATCGGTGGCGACGCTGTAGTTCCAGGCGCTGCCCGGCTGGGCGAGCAGCGGCATCCGGGCGACCCGGGCGGTCATGTCGGCGAGGCTGCCCTCCGGCGCGAGGAAATCCACTCCGTGCTCGCGGTACTGCGCGTCGACAAGGGTCGCCTCCATGAACCCGTAGGTGAGGCCCGCCGTGTGGGTGAGGAGATCGCGCACGGTGATCGCACGACGCGCCGGCTCGGTCTCCAGCTTCGCCCTGTTGCCGCCCACGGCCACGCGCATCTCGGCGAAGTCCGGCAGCACCCGGGCGACCGGATCGTCGAGCTGGAACAGGCCCTGCTCGTAGAGCTGCATCACCGCCACCGAGGTGAGCGGCTTGGTCATCGAGTAGATCCGCGTCACCTTGTCGAGGGTGAACGGCGTTCCGCGGGCGAGGTCGGCCTGTCCGCAGGCGCGGGCGAAGGCGATGCGGCCCCGCCGTGCCACGGTGACCGACAGGCCGGCGAGCCGACCCTCCGCCACGAGCCGGTCCATCCACGGCGCGATTCGGGCGAGCCCCACCGGGCTGAGCCCTGCGCCCTTCGGGTCGATCTCGGTCAGCGCGCTCATGTCGTCTCCTTCGGCCGGTGCGGCTCGATCAGGAGGATAAAGCGTGCCCCGGTGGGATCACCAGCCCATCGTTCCCGCGCCGCCCTTGAACGGGCCGACGATGCCGGGGGTGATCCAGCCGCCGTAGAAGGTTCCGGGCTGGGGCGTGACCCGCGCCGCGCCGACGAAGCAGGCATCCATCGGCAGGGCGTAGAACGCGACGTAGCCGGAGATCGCGTCGAAATCCGGCGTCGGATCGGGGTAGGACCACGCGGCGCTGGGCGCCAGCCGGTCGCCGCCATGCACGTCGAACAGCACGGCCTGACCCTTCCACTCGCAGATGCCGCCGCGGCGCGGACCCGAGAGCGCGCCGGCCAGCACGTCGCCGGGCGGCAGATAGTAGGTCGGAGGATGGGACGTCTCCAGCACCCGGTAGGCGCCGCCCGTCTGCGCGATCGCTACCCCGCCGAGCACCACCCGGAGCGTCTCCATCACGCGCTCCAGCCGCGGCGGCCGCGGGTAATCCCAGACGCTCTCCTGGCCGGGCTGGATCGGATCGGGAATGGGGCGTGCGAGCGGACGTGCCATGACGATTTCGACGTATATCGTATCCATATTGAACGCTAGGTTGAAGCGGGTCACCGTTCCGCGAACGGCCGCCGCGTGCTAGCCCGGGGCCGACATTCACGGCCCGGGACCGACCGCGATGGACATCGCCCTCTTCCTCGACTTCGACGGCACCCTTGCGGAGATCGCCCCGCGGCCGGACGCGGTGCAGGTCGAGCCCGGATTGGTCGAGGCCCTGGAGCGGCTGAGCGACCGGCTCGGCGGGGCACTGGCGATCGTCACCGGCCGGCCGGTCTCGGTGATCGACGGCTTCCTGGCACCCTCGCACCTCGATGCGGCCGGGCTTCACGGCGTCGAGCGCCGGGTCGGCGGGGCGCTGTCGGGCGTGCGGGCGGAGGATCATCCGGAGTTGCGCCGTCACGTCGAGCGTCTTCATGCAGAGAGCCGGGCGCTCACCGATGTCCTGATCGAGGACAAGGGCGCCTCGGTGGCGGTGCATTGGCGGCTGGCGAGCGCGGACGATGCCGGCCGGGCCGAGGTGCTTGTCAAGGACGCGGCCGAGTCGCTGGGGGGCGCCTACCGACTCCAGCTCGGCAAGGCGGTCGGCGAGATCGTGCCGGCCCAAGCCACCAAGGCCCATGCGATCCGCGCCTTCATGGAGCGTTCCCCCTACGCGGGTCGCCGTCCGGTGTTCTTCGGCGACGACCGGACCGACGAGATCGCCTTCGCGTCCGTGAACGCGGATGGCGGCATCGCGGTCCGGGTCGGCGACGGCGACACCGTGGCGACCCGGCGCCTGCCCGACCCGGCCGCCGTCCGGGCCCTGCTGCGGGACTGGGCCGCGGGCGGCCGCATCGATCCAGAAGCCCTGCCGCCGGCCTGAACCCGCCCTATCATTCGCGGCACGGCGGCAGGCACGCGGCCTGCCTCGCGGTGAGCCCGCTCAGGAAAAGGCTACGCGTCGATGTTCGAATTTCCGGTTCTGATCGGTGACATCGGTGGCACGAATGCCCGCTTCGGCCTGATCGCCGAGTCGGGCGCCGAGCCCCAGCTCCTGTCGCACGAGGCGACCGCCGACCATCCGGACCCGTCCCACGCCATCAAGGCGGCGTTGGCCAAGGGCGGGAATGCCGGGCCCGCGCCGCGCTCGACGATCCTGGCGATCGCCGGTCGGATCGACGGTCCGGAGGTCCAACTCACCAACGCCCACTGGAAGATTGCCGGCGAGCGCATCGCGAAGGATTTCGGGCTCTCCTCGGCGGTGGTTGTGAACGATTACGTGCCGGTCGCGGCCGGCGCCGCCGATATCGAGCCCCACGATCTTACGCCGGTCGGGCCTTGTCCGACGGTGCCGGGCGGCGCCCGGGTCGTGCTCGGACCGGGCACCGGTTTCGGGGCGGCGGCCCTGGTGCCCTACGCCGCCCATCTCGCGATCGTCTCCACCGAGGCCGGGCACACCGATATCGGCCCGGCGGACGATTTCGAGGAGAAGATCTGGCACGCGCTGGAGCGTGTCGAGGGACGCGTGACCGTCGAGGCGGTGCTGTCGGGCCCGGGCCTGGCGCGGCTGCACGCGGCGGTGGCGCATGTCCGCACCGGCCGGCCGCACGACAAGATCGATCCGGCGGCGGTGACCGAGGCCGGGCTGAACGCCTCCGACCCGCACGCCGCGGAGGCGCTGGAGCTGTTCGGCCGTCTGCTCGGCCGCGTCTGCGGCGACCTCGCCCTGACCTTCCTGGCCACCAGCGGCGTCTATATCGGCGGCGGCATCGCCCCCCGCATCGTCAAGGTTCTGGAGGAGAGCGGGTTTCGCGACGCGTTCGAGCGCAAGGCGCCGTTCGCCGAGATGATGCGCCAGATCCCGACCAGCGTCATCACGGTCCAGGATCCCGCCTTCCGGGGGCTCGCGGCCCTCGCCAACGAGGGTCGGCGCTTCGTCTACCACGGGCAGGTGTGGCGGAGTGAGGGCTGACGGCCTACGATGCCAGGATGGCGCCGCGCGATGCGGCGGACGGATAGGGCAGGGACCGGATCGATGCGAACGGTCAATCTGAAGGACGCCGAGACCAACCTGCCGCACTTGGTCGAACAGGCGGCTTTGGGCGAGCCGTTTATCATCGCGAAAGACGGCCGGCCTCTGGTGCGGGTCCTGCCTATCGATGCGCCGACATCCGTCGAGACGTCACGGATCGGATTTCTAGCCGGACGCATCCACGTCCCCGACGATTTCGACCAGATGGGCCGTGACGACATCGCGGCGTCGTTCGAAGACCGGTGAGCGACCTGCTCGACACGCATATCCTGCTCTGGGCTGCAGCAGGTTCCGATCGCCTGACACCGGTTGCACGCCGCCTCATCGAAGACCCTGCGAATACGCTCGTGTTCAGCGCGGCGAGTCTTTGGGAGATCGCGATCAAGAGCGGGCTGGGCCGTGACGATTTCCAGGTCGATGCGAAGAGCCTGCGGGAAGGCTTGATGAACAACGGCTATATCGAGTTGCCCGTCACAGGCGCCCACGCATCCGCGGTCTCCCGTCCACCTCCCATCCACCGAGACCCGTTCGATCGGCTCCTGATCGCGCAGGCTCTGATTGAGGGACTGGAACTGGTCACGGCCGATCGGATCATCGCGCGCTATGAAGGGCCGATCAGGCTGATCTGATGGGATGAGCTTCCCTCTGCGTAGCCGGATCGCGATGCGACGAACGCAACGAGACCCGGCTGTCGGTTGGCGGCTGATTAAGCCGCCGCGAGCGGCTTCGAGACGTCCTCCAGCGACTTGCCCTCCGCGGCCGTACCCCAGACGCCGCCGACGACCGCGGCGATCAGCATCAGCGCGGCGCCGATCCCGTAGCCGAACGCGATCATCTGGCGCCGGCCGATCGTGTCGAACAGCCGCCCGAGGAGCAGCGGGCCGAGGAACGAGCCGAGCGCGAAGGGCAACAGGTACCAGCCGACGCTGTTGCCCGGCACGCCGTAGAAC
>NZ_VRVG01000080.1:0-25015 GCF_008040085.1 Methylobacterium sp. WL7
TCGCCTGGGCATCGCCGTCGCGCATACGGCGATTTCCGGATGTCCACAACGGTCGGTCGCCGCCGGCGTTCGGAAGCTCTGCTTGCCTGCGATCTGATCGGGTTAGAAAGGGCTAGATTGGCCGAAAGCCACCGGCCAGCTTCAGGGAAGTATTGCTGGAAAAGCATACGGCCTTCTATCGACCCGCTACAGCCTAAAAAAAGGATGTTCCCACTGCCTCGAAGCGGACATTGCCTTCTATTTCGCGTTGAAACATGTAGATCAGTTTTCAAGGCGCTCCCAGTCGGCATCCGAAATTTAGTAGCTGAGACCGCTTCTCCCTAGAAAGACGCATCAGGTTCCGTTTCAATGCCGATCGGCAACTGACAGATATACACGGGCGAAGAAAGAATTAAATTTTAAAAGATCTTACGTGCTAGTAAAAGGTTGGACTTCAGCTTTAAGGCCACCCACATAAAACGTACCTAAGCATCTTGCGAGTGTCTCGAAGCGTCTCATCCGACTACCATACGCCATGTTGGACCGGAATTGATCTGCGGTCACCCAGGAGGGTCACTCATTAGGACGGGAACCGTCGGCTACCGCTCGCCGCCGACGACCGCCCGCACCGGCGCGCCGGCGAGATCGACCGTCGATCCCAGGGCGTTGCGGAAGCCGGAGCCGACATTCGACAGGTGCTCGCCGTAGGTCTCGCGGGTTTGGGGGTCGACCAGGGCGACGGGGGCGGCCACCGCGAGGGCGGCACCGGTGGCGACCGTGGACGCGGCGCCGGCAGCCGTGCTTACCAGCCTGTCGCCGATGCCGATCTGTCCGTCCGAGATCGGTTGCCCGTCCGCAAGACGCTTCCCCAGGAGGGCGACCACGTCGCCGCTGGCAAACTTGCCGTGGTTGAGGGCGTCGCTCGATTTGACTGAGGTCAGGTTCAGGACGGCGACGTTCTCGCGCTCGAGCTCTGACTTGTAGGGTTCGGCGTTCGGATCGATGGCGCCGAGGCGGACGCTGTCGCCCCAGACCAGCCTGGAGACGGCGAGCGCCTGGTCGTCGCCGGACACCATCAGGGTCAGCCGCGGGCGGTCCTTGCCCATGTCGTGGAAGGCGGCGCGGGCGAGGTCCATGTCGACGTCCGGGGCGGCCAGGATGACGTTCCGGATCTTCGGGGCGATCCGCCGATCGCGGATGGCCATCTGGCGCAGGCTCTCCAGGGTCAGCCAGTTGCCCATGGAGTGCGCCAGGATCGTCACCTCGCCGACGTTCGGGTCCCTGGTCAGGTCGCGCAGCAGCGTCTCCAGGCCGTTGCGCGAGAAGTTCGTACTCTCCCGGTCGTAGCCGTAGGCGAGGACGGAGCCCCGGGACGGCCACGTGAACAGCACGGGCGCGACCTCGGCGCCGGAATCGTGCACGATCTGAGCGAACCGGAAGACGGCGTCCTCGAACTTATTGTTGAAGCCGTGGACGAACACGAGGACGTGGCGCTTGGCCGATCGGCGGACGGTCCGGCCGATCCAGGTCGGGACCTTTGCGCGCTCGATCGGATCGGCGCGCAGCGCGACGAAGTCGGTGGCGGGGTTGCCGGGGATCGATTTCGGCCACTGGACCGAGCCCGGCTGGCGGGCGGCGTCGGGCGGGATCGAGACCACGAGGTCGGTGTAGGTCACGGCGTCGCCGCGCTCGCCGGAGAACAGGATGCCCTTGTCGGTCGCCGACTTGCGGGTCGTAGCGACGAGCATGTCGACCCGGGACGTGCCCGGCACCTGCTCGGCGCCGACGACCGGCAGGAGAACGCCGGCGGGACGGCCCGCGCAGCCCGCCAGGAGGGCGAGCGCCGTCATGCCGACAATGCCGCCGACCGTCCCACGCCCGAACCCAGACAATCCGAACACCCGCATGCACCTCTGACCCGCCTGCAGCCTGGCCGTCCGAGTGGTTCGCGGATCGTGAAGGCACGAACAAGGTGCGGTACGATTGCGGCGCCCGGCAGTCCGGCGCCGCAGATGCGGGGCGGCTGTGTCGAAGGGGACACGCAGCGTTTGGGGCCCGCGCGATGCGGTCGGGTCGGGCCTCCGGAGCAAGGATCACGAGAACGGTCGTCAACCTCGAACTCCCGGGCCGACCCCGCCGCCGAGCCTTCCGGTCGAAGGTAGGCCGAACCCCGCCATGAAAGCGCGGTCGGCGAGTCAAAGCCCGGGAGCGTCGGCGACGATGAGGGCCGCGGCCGACGTCAGTTGGCGGGGACCTTCTCCTTGTCCTTGCCCGGGTTCGACGTGTTGACAAGCTCGGGCGACTTCTGCGCGCGGAGCGTCTCCCGCTGGGCGGCCGTGTCGATCCGCTTCGAGCGCGTGAATGGCTCCAGCGTCACCGCGGCCTTGGTCTGCAGCGCCTGGACGATCCCCTCCAGCACGCGCACGTCCGCGTAGCCCTCCTCGCCGTCCGGCTCCGGCTCCTTGTCGTTCAGGATGCAGTCGGAGAAGTACTTGAGCTCGCCGCCGAAGTGGTCGGTGTTCTTGAAGCTCTCGTGGGACTTCGTCTCGCCGATGGTGACGACGTGCTCGATCGGCTTGCCGTACATGTAGCCGGGGTTCACCTCGACGCTGCCCTTGGTTCCGACCACCGCGTAGGTGTCGAGCGTGTTGCCCCAGTAGGAGAGCACGAACTGGGCGAGACGATCGCCCGGGAAGCGCAGGGTCACGGCGACCGTGTCGTCGAAGTCGCCCAGACCCGCCTCCGGATGGCGCACGCCGACCGCCGAGACCACCTCGATCGGCTCGTCGCCGAACACGTACCGGGCCGCGTTCACCGGATAGGGACCCATGTCGAAGATCGGGCCGGCTTCGACGCCGTTCTTGGCCCGGTGGTTCTCCGGCGAGACCATCTGCGTGAAGGTCGAGGAGAACGTGAGGAGCTCGCCGAGCTTGCCCGACCGGATCAGGTCGATGGTCGCCAGGGTGCCGGGCTCGAAATGAAGGCGATAGGCCACCATCAGCTTGGCGGAGGAGGTCTTGGCCGCGTCGAGGATCTCCCGGCACTTCGCGGTCGAGATCTCGAGAGGCTTCTCCACCAGCACGTGGATGCCGGCCTTCAGGGCGGGGACGGCGAACTCGGTATGGCGCCAGTTCGGGGTCGCGAGATAGATCGCATCGATCGTGCCGGACGCGAGGAGCTCGTCGAACCGCTCGTAGGAATAGGTGTCGGAGACCCCGTACTTCTCGCCGACCAGACGGGCCTTCTCGGAATCGCCCGTGACGAAGGCCACCACCTCCGAGTTGCCGGTGTGTTCGACGCCCGGCAGCATCGCCTCCTGGGTGATGTCGCCTAGGGCGACGAAGGCGTAGCGGATCTTCTTGCCCGAGGTCAGGCCGAGTGCGGATGCGATGCTCATGAGGCTCTCCGTTCGATGCGGGTCGGGATTGGGCTTCAGGTGGGCGATGGAGGAACAGGGGCCGTCGACGGCCGCTGACTCTCCATCGCCGAAACGGGCGGCGTCGTTCCCGGCCTGTGGCAGGCGGGCCTCGGGCGTGAGGTCGTCCTGCGGAAAGGAACGAAACGTCATGCGCCGGGTCGGCGCATCACGCTTCAACTGTGCGGTGCAGCAATTGTTCAGGAGCCGAACGAAGCAAAGTGGGTCGACCCCGTCGCGAGCGGGAGGAGCCAACCGTATGATCTCGATCGACGCCATCGCACCCGCCTCGGAGACCCGGCCCTGAAGACGGAACTGAACGCGCTCGAAGCTCGGCGCATCGCACTCGCCGCCCAGGGCTTCGACGCGATTTCCCGAGGCAGCGCCGTTGGTGCAGCGCGGATCCGGGCGGCGATCGGCCGGCTCGGCCTGCTGCAGATCGACAGCGTGAACGTCCTGGCGCGCGCCCACTACCTGCCGCTGTTTTCGCGCCTGGGGCCGTACGATCGCGACCTGCTCGACACGGTCTCCGTCGCCCGGCCGAGGCGTTTCTTCGAGTACTGGGGGCACGAGGCATCCCTTCTGCCCGTAGACCTCCAGCCCCTGCTGCGCTGGCGCATGGCCCGCGCACGCCACGGCCAGGGCGTCTGGCAGCGGCTCGAGCCCTTCGCGGGTGAGAAGCGAGCCGAGGCCGACGCTCTCCTCGCTCGGATCGAGAGGGAGGGGCCGCTGGCCGCCTCGGACGTCGCCGGCGGCAGGGCCGCGAAGGGCATGTGGCAGTGGAGCGACGCCAAGCACGCGCTCGAATGGCTGTTCTGGTCGGGACAGGTGGCCTCGACGCATCGGCGGAGCAGCTTCGAGCGCGTCTACGACCTTCCGGAGCGGGTGCTGCCCCGTGCCGTTCTCGAAATTCCGACGCCGACCGGCGTCGATGCCCGAAGGGCGCTCCTCGCGCGTTCCGCGAAGGCGCTCGGTATCGCGACGGCGCACGATCTGCGCGACTACTACCGGATCCCGCCGGCGGACGCGGTCCCGGCCATCGAGCAGCTGATCGAGGATGGTACGCTCGTCCCCGTGCATGTCCGCGGCTGGCAGCATCAGGCCTATCTGCACCGCGATGCGAAGCCCGGGCGCAGGCTCGGCGCTTCCGCGCTACTCTCGCCCTTCGATCCACTCGTCTGGCACCGCCCGCGGACGGAGAGGCTGTTCGGCTTCCGGTACCGCCTCGAGATCTACACCCCCGCCCACAAGCGCGAGCACGGCTACTACGTGCTACCCTTCCTGATGGACGGTGCGCTCGTCGCCCGCGTGGACCTGAAGGCGGACCGGAAGGTCGGTGCCCTGGTCGTCCAGCGTGCCCACGTCGAGCCGGGTGCGCCGGCCGATACCGCGGAGCGGCTGCTAGGGGAGCTTCGGCTGACGGCTTCGTGGCTCGGCCTGCCCAGCCTCGTCGTCTCGCCGGTCGCCGCTCACCCCGGCCTGGAGGATGTCCGGGACATCGAAGCCCATTCATCAGCTGCCGGATCGCCGTTTTCCACGATCCGATCAGACCTCATCGCTTCGGCATGATCATTTCGAAGATCATCTCCGAAGGGTGCGCGGCCCAATCAAGACCTCTTTGAGGTCTGTGGTAGTTCCAGAACGTGCTCGTATATTAATCACCGGGCGTAGCAGCCGTTGCGCGGAATGTCCGCTATGGAGAAGCGGCCAAAGCTCTCTGAATGACCCACATGGGCGCAAAGCGGCCGACCGGATTTAGCCGCCAGCTGTCCGTCCGACTCTTGAAGTGACAACGGCGAAAATAGGCATCGACGATTCGACGGCAGCAGACTTCTAATCCGGCGTTGGCCCGATGATTGTGGGGACCAGGCTGGTGTCGTTCCTGCTAGGAAGCGCTCACGAAGAACGAGGCGTAGCCGTCCGCGTGGACGCGATCGAGATGCGCTCGATAACCAGCGTAAGTGGGCTCTTGCGGAGCAATGCGGCCGTAACGCAGGTCAGTCGCATGGCGCTCCGGCAGCAGGGCGAGCGGTGCCGAAGCGGGCGTGAGTTGCGTACCGCGGCCCGCGTGCAGCGTGGTGAGAATCCCGAACATCTCGCCTCGAATATTGGGACGGCACAACACTGCAAGACGATGCTGCCCGTGCCAGTTGGTCACTAAGTATATCATGCCGGATTGGCTGGGGACAGCAACACTGCCGGACTGTGCGAACGGCGCATCGATCCGCTCGGCCTCACGGAACACCAAGCACGCGCTGTCAGCATCCCAGGCGATCTGGGTACGATAGGCGAAAATCATCCCCGCCGTTTCGAATGAGGGGCGTAGGGTGAGGTAACAGCCCTCCAACCAAGCCACACCCTGCCGCGCATAGGCCCCAAGCTCGTCGGGGGCGTGACGGGGCAGTTCCGGAGCGGGTGCCTGCCCCGTCGGCTGACGTAGGGATTGGCCCAACGCCTCCTCCAGCCGGATTGTGGTTGCCAGGGTGAACGGCCGGCGGCCAGCGAGCGCTTTCTCAAGGGTCGAGAGACTGATCCTGGCCTCCTCCGCCAGTGTCTGCCGGGAGATGCGTCGGCGGGCCAGCGCCTCGCGCACGATCTGGGCAATGGCGCGGCTCTGCGCCTCAGACAGTTCAACGTCGCTCACGGACAAGGCTCGCGCAGGCTTGATCCGCACAGATCCGCACGAAACCGCACATTTGCGCAAGCGCGGCCAAGCTGGCCATCCACGTCAACCTATCAGGAACGCCCCGCCTCCGACGCCAAATCGGTCTCGACGATCAGACGCAGCGGGCCGGCCTGCAGCGCCTCCAGGGGCCAGCAGGTGACGAGATCGAGATGCCGGCCGGGGGCCTGCGGATCGATACCCGAGGCATCCCAGCGCGCCACCCGCGTGCCGGTGACGCGGAAGCTTAGGGTTCGGCCGTCGCGGCCCGTCACCGTGACTGTATCGCCGGGGCCGAGTTGCCCCAGCCCCGCGAACTGCGTGTCGCGGTGCGCGGCGAAGACCGCAGTGCCGGGTTCGCCGGCCTCCGGGGTGCCGTCCAGATGGCCGGGGCCGAAGGCCAGAGACTGGCCGCTTCCGCCCCGCAGCACCACGAAACTGCGGCCCGCGACCGTGAGGCGGGCGACCGGCTCGGTGTCGGCCCAGGGCCAGGGCCGGGCGGGCCGACCCTCGGCCAGGGTGCGGGCGAAGGCGCGCTCCAGCAGCACCTGCGCCAGGGTGGCCTTGGCGGGGATCCAGGCGGCCTCCGCCGCCAGCCCGAGGCCCGCGAGGGTGAGGAGGGCCGCGAGGGCCATCCCCAGTCCGGTTGCCGGGCCTCGACTCACCGCGCGTCCCCGATCGGCCGGCCGCTGCGCCGCAGGCCGACGCTCAGCAGGAGACCCAGCAGGGCGAGGAGCAGGCCGAGGCCCAGCTGCGCCAGGATTCCGGCCCCAGTCTGCGGCAGGTCGACGGCCGCGCCGTCGGCCCGGATCGGCACGATCCGGGCGGCCCCGTCGTCGGCGGGTGTGACTCCGGGACTGTCTGTGCCGAACACCTTGGCGAAGTCCCAGCCCGCCGGCAGGTTCAGCGGCAGGTCGGCGGCGACGATGGGCGTGCCCGGCGCCCGGCGCGGGGTGGCGTCGATGGCCACGAGGCTGGTCAGCCGCGTCGTCAGGCCATGCTCCAAGGCGAGGGCCAGGATAGCGGCGTCGGCCGAGTCCGCGCCGAGGCGGCCTGTGATGCGCGCCGTCTCGGTCTCTCCGATCCGGGACCGCGCCCAGACCTTGGAGATGCCGGCGCCTGCGCCCGCCTCGGCGAGGGGAAGCGTCCGAGTCCAGGTCCGGCTGCCCACCCGGCCCGAGACGGTTACGGTCCCGGCGACGGTCCCATGGGCCGCCCCCGGCAGCCGCGCGGCGAAGACCAGCGGCTCGCCGCGGTAAAGGTCGGGCAGCGCGCCCGGCGTGACCTCCACGCCGGGGACGGAAAAGGTCGCGGTCAGGTCGGTGACGGCGGGGGATTCCAGCTTCTCGTAGAGCGCGCGGGTCCGTTCGCCGACCTGCGCGAGGTCGCGGATCTCCGTGAAGCTGCCGCGCCCGATCGCGGCGGCGTGGCGCATCAGGTGGCCGTTCGGCGCCGAGCCGATACCGACCATGAACAGGCGCGAGTGGCCGAGATTGGCGTGGATCGCCGCGAAGATCCGCTCCTCGTCGCCGACGGCGCCGTCGGTGAGGAACACGACTTGGCGCACGCGCCCGTCCTCCGGGTGGGGATCGGCCAGGGCCACCTTGAGCGGCGCCAGCATCTCGGTGCCGCCGCGGGCCTCAAGGGCGGTCACGAAGGCCTCGGCCTCCGCCAGGGCCGCCGGCGTCCCCGGGACGGGCTCGGGATGCAGCGCGTCCCAGGTGTCGTCGAAGCGGATGACGTTGAAGCGGTCCTGCGGCGTTAGGCGGGCGAGGCCGGCGAGGAGACCGGCCTTAGCCTGCCGCATCGAGGCGCCCGCCATCGAGCCGGAATTGTCGATGACGAACGTGACGTCGCGCGCCGGCCGGGCGGCCGCCGCGGCCTCGATCGCCGGCGGGTTTACGGCGGCCAGCAGGTAGGTCCGGCCGGCGACGGTCTCGCGGAACAGGCCGAGGCCGGGCACCACGCTCGGGACCGGCGCCCAGGTCAGCTCGAGGTCACGGTCGGCCGGCACGACGCCGTCGGCGAGCGTGACGGTCCGCGCCTCCGGGCCGGTCTCGGTCACGCGGATCGCGTGGGTCGCGCTGCGCACGGCGCCGATGGCGAAGCCCGCCTGGAGCCGCACCGTGACGGCGACGGGGTTGGTGGGCCGGGAGACCGACGGGTCGAGCACCGGTGGGCTGATCCGGAGGCGATCCGGAACCGGGTCGCGGGCCGCCTGGGCCACGCCGTCGAGGGAGACCGCTTCCACCGAGGCGGGGGTGGGGTTGTAGCGGGGCGCGACCACCAGGGGCAGTCGCAGCATCCGCGTCTCGCCGGAGACGGGGATCGTCTGCTGATAGGTGATCTGGACCAGCACAGTCTCGCCGGGGCCGATGTTGGCGACCGCGTTGGTGAAGATGTTGGGCCGTTCCTGCGCGGTCATGGCCGCCGACTGCCCGGCTGCCTTCGCGGCCTCGTAGGCGCGCTTAGCCGCCGCCCGCTCGCGGATGTCGGCGACGATCACGCGGGAGCCGACGACGAGCTTCATTCCGTCGACGGCCGCGTCCTCCGGCAGGGGGTACAGGTAGGTGCCCTCGACCCAGTCCGCTGTGACGTTGCGGAAGGCCTGGGTGACGGTGGCACGGGCGGTTGGGCCGCTGACATCGACGCTGATGTCGGTCGCGAGCTGGATGGCCTCGACCGGCGCGGTGCCGGTCAGCCCTCGTAGCATGAGGCCGCCCCGCGTCGGGCCCGGCGCAGCATAGGCCGAGGCGAGCATCACGAGGAGCGCCGGCAGCGCGAGGAAGAGCGGCGACAGCGCGGCAATGTGCGTGGGCTTGACCGTGGATCGTGGAGCGAAGAACGGCATCGGGGAAACCTCCTTCGCCGGCGGATCGCGGCCGGCTCACCGCTGAAGCTCCCGCGCCCGCCCCTCCGCCACCATGAGAAACCTCGCCCTTTTCCGGTCCGGAACCGCACCCGCCCGCCGCGCTCGGGCGGATCTGTGCGGGGCCGGTGCGGCTCTGTCCGCACCGCGCCGGAAACCCGCGCTGTGTTCTCAGAGATCGCACGCTTCTTCGACAAGCATCTGGCACCAAAGCGTCTTGCGAGCTGCCGATGGCAGCGTCCGCTTACTGGATCGTGCAACAGCCCGCTCTATGACCGGTATGGGCGCAAAGCGGCCCGTCCGATTTTCGGCAATCCGCGGCTTGAAGCGGAAATGCACGCCTGACCGAAAGTCCGGTAAGCGTTCGAAAGCCCGACTGTCCGTTGGCGGTCTCATGGGCCCACTGGCCCCAAGACGTTCTGCCGCGATCAGGCGAGGACGGGTGCTTTGCTGGGTGCGGTGCCCGCCAGCCGGCGCAGCATATCTGCGGAGCGGCTCAGCACACGGGAGAGCGGCGAGCGCCATAAGCCGTATCCGTCGTCGCACAGCGGATCGTTTACAACAGGGCTGCCATTGCTTCCGACAAGAACATTGCCGATATTTGGGTCTAGCCCCTGCGGAGACACGGCCCGCAGGTTGGCGACAAACGCCTCATATTCGGGCCACGAGGCCCGGAACGCCTCGCGGATGCCGTCGAAGCTCGAATGATCGACGCGAGGTTCGTGCGCTGGCCATTCGGCTCTGAACCGGTCGCGCACGCCCTCATCCATAGTGATGCCCGGATGATCTGCGATGACGGCGTGGGCGTAAGCCAACCACCAGACGTCGCGTGCAGGATTGGTCAGTCGTGTTCCCACGGTCATCAGCGCGCCGCAGCGGCTGACATGCATGTCATGGATCCGCGGCGCATGCGGTCCATCCGATCCTGCGAAACCTTCGCGGAGCAGGGTCACATAATCGCCGAAACCGTCGGCCTTGCGGGCAAAGCGTACGACGACGTCAGGGTGGTCCGGATGGGCGTGGACAGTGCCGTGGTATCCGAAACCAATTTCGGACCAGCCCATGGCGAGGAGCGTGGCATAAGCCCCCGTGGCCGACCGTTCCTTGATGCCGAGGGCAACGAGCGAGGGGCTGAACGTCTTCTTCTGGGGCCTAAAACCAAACATCGCAGCCACTCCCCCCGCCAGTCGAATATCCGATGCGACACGCGCTCAGCAGCCGCACAAGTGCGGTGTCGAGGATGGACCGGACGGGTAGGTCCGGCGAAGGTCGAAGTGACCCTGTCGATGTCGGGGGCAGCGTGACGCGGATGTCACTCCACTGTCATGGAATGACCCGGGCCTCCGGAAACTGCAATCCATACAGGAGCATAAATTTACGTGCGTGGGGTGTGAATTTTCTCCAATCCACGGGTCCTGCGGAGGTCTTCCATCTCGGCCAGCAGGCTCCGAGCTAGAACCCCATCGGCTTCGCTCAAGCCGAACTCCGCCACAGGTCGGACGTGCCGAGCCGCATGAACGGGACCAACCTCGACGTCGTCGAGGACGAGGTAATCTGTGATGCGGTTACGGGTTGCGTGCTCGTTGATCTCGTTGCCGCGCCCAGCCTGTTCGGCGGGGAGCATGGCGCCGGTCTTGGCATCTCGGCTTGTTGGCAGAATGGCGGTCCGCCAGTCGGAGTGAAAGCAGGTCTCGGGAAGCCCGGCTTCGATCAGGGCCGGACGGCAATCCTCGACGCGCCAAGTTGATGACACGACCACCCTAGCGTCGAACTCTCTTACGAGACTGGCGACGAGTGCGACCTGGGCCGGGTTGAGCCTATCCTTGCCGACACGCCGTTGATAGCCGACGGTCGTCACAACGCCGTCCACGTCGAGGTAGACCGTCGGTGGTTCCTCCTGGCTACCGGAGTTCAAGGGATCAACCTCGTCTCGTGCAATAATCCTGCATCCGCCGGGGATGCCTACAAGGCGACGCTGCCACCGTCCAGCACGCCGATGAAGAACACCATAGGTATAGGCGGCGTCGTTATGCTTCGAAGCCCGGTACGACGGCGTAGTCTGGCCGGAAGCGGCACGTCCGCTTCGGAGACAGTTCGGGGCAAAAGCAGACGATCCTCTTACGACGCGCCGGCGTCCAAAGGGCGGGCGGCGACCGATCGAGAACCGTGCGGCGCTGACCGGCATCCTGGTCGTGCTGCGCTCAAGGCTACCGTGGGCGATGCTGCCGGCCAAGTTGGGTTGCGGCCCGGGCGTGACCTGCTGGCGACGCCTGCGCGATTGGCAAGCGGCCGGCGCGTGGCGCCGCTTGCATCCGACGCTCTTGGAGCACCTGCACGACGCCGGACAGATGATGGGAGCCGAGCAAGCCTGGACGGTGCCTCCGTCCCGGCGAAAAAGGGGGCTCTGCCACCGGCCCGAACCCGCCAGATCGAGGCAAGCCGGGCACGAAGCGCCACCGCGTCAGCGACGCGCGGCACGCCGCTCGGCTTCCGTCTGATCGGCGACAACAGCCACGACGCGCCGCAGATGGCCCCCACGCTCGACGCCCTCCCAGCGCTGCGGAGTGGCCGCCGGGACCGGCGTCGCCGACGCCTCGACACGCTGCACGCCGACAAGGCCTACGATGCCAGGTCCCGACGGAGGGAGTGCCGCACATGCGGGATCAGGCCGCGCATCGCCCGGAACGATGTCGAGAGTAGCCAGAGGCTCGACCGCCACCGCTGGGTGGTGGATCCTTCGACAAGCTCAGGATGAGGGCACCCACGCCTGGTTCAACCGCTTCCGCCGGTTGCCCATTCGCTACGAGCGGCGCGCGGACACCTACCAGGCCTTCACCAGCCTCGCCGCAAGCCTCATCACCGTTAACCAGATCCGAGCGTTGGTAGGCGTTTTAAGGCGGGATTGGCCCCCATGGATCAGGTGGCCTCACCGGCTGTGGCCCCGTCCGCCGCTCCTACCGGTTCGGCAATCCCCGCTGCTGACGCTCGCGACGGATGCTGTCGGCCTGGGCCATGATCTGCTTTCGAAGGCCTTCGAGACCGTCTCGCGTCTTTTCGTGCTCCGGGCCGGCCAGCGACGGATCGGGATAGAGCCGGTCCCATTCCAGGACCATCGAGATCGTACGCGCCGGCGTCGTGACGTCGCCGAAGGCATATTCGTTGACCGGCCGCCCGATCGTCTCGATCAGCGCGGCGAAAAGGGCCGGGTGCCCCGTCCGATCAAGATCGCGATGCGCCGCCAGGTAGCTGCGATAGCGCAGCTGTCCAGCATAGAACCAGAACGTCGCCTCGTCTCCGCGGCCCGCCCCGAGAAGGGGCGGCGCCTTCGCCATCACGTCGCTCGGAGGAAGCCGTGCAGCGGCTTCGGCGCCATCGGGCAGGTTGATCCCCTGTGCCGTCGCCGGGAGGGCCGTCAAGGAGGCCCACAGCGCAGCGATCGACAACGCGCCGCCACGGAGCCAGGATCTGCGATCCACCATGCTGCACCTCCTTCCTTCTGCCGGCAGTCCGGCTTCACGACTGGGCTTCGGCGGGCCCCTTGGCTCCGGCTTGGGGCAGACGGTTCTGTCAGGCCGTCGTGAGTGCGCCCGCTCTGCCTCGCGCGCAGGCCGAGCCGCCGCGTTCGGAGGGCAGTCGAGGACGTCACAAACTTGCTCGGGCCCGTGATAGCGCTAGCCGGGGCGGACGGGATTATCGCGGTGATCGGGTTCGAAACGGGGGACAATCGCGACGCGATCGGCTCGCCGCAGGGTCTCACGCTGGCCTGCGCCTCGGCTGAAGATCAGTGCGACGTGGCATCCTGCCAAGCGGCGTTGCCGCAGGCCGCTATCAGAGGCCGACCCAGCCGTCGACGTGGTGCAACAGTTTGTTCGGTTGGCCGACCGCGGGGATACATCGTCGGCCAGAGTGTCGCGTCGTCCCTTATGGACAGACCTGTCATTCTCGTTCGGTAACGGGGGGCGCCCCCGTCACGAAGGACCTCGTGCTTCATCCGCACCGCCCCGAGGCAGCGACCGATGCCGAACTTTATCGAGTCCAGCCTGCGCACCGCCGCTGAGGGGCTCGTAGCATTGGTGGCAGCCTGCAGCCGACTACGCCTGCCGGGGACGCCGCACCCCTTTGTCGTCGGTGTCCACGCGCCAATGCGTGAGGAGCTGACGCTTTGGAACTTACCGGTCACCGGGACGATCCCGGCAGGGCTCGACGGCCGCTACCTCAAGATGGGCGCCAACCCCGCCGGCCCGACGACGCGCGGTCACGATTGGTTCCTCGGCGACGGCATGGTGCATGGTCTACGTATCGAGAGCGGTAAAGCGCTGTGGTACCGCAACCGCTGGATCGGCTCGCGCGCGGCGTCCGCGGCGCTTGGCCGACCCGCCGCCCCCGGGCCGCGCCGGGGTGATGATACCGTCAACACCAACGTCGTCGAGATCGGCGGCCGCGCCTTCGCCGTGGTCGAGGCCGGCAGCTACCCTGTGGCGCTGTCAGAGGACCTGGAAACCCAACGCTACGATCCGTTCGACGGAACGCTCGCCGGCTCCTTCACGGGACACCCGCACCGCGACCCGGCGACCGGTGAGACACATGCCATCGCCTACGACGGCCGCGTCTGGGACCGCGTGCGCCACGTCGTCATCTCGCCCGCCGGTCGCGTCGTGCGAGACGTGTCGATCCCGGTCGAGCACGGCCCCTGCATCCACGATTGCGCGATCACCGCGCGCTTCGCGGTCGTGCTGGACCTGCCCGTCACCTTCTCGATGCGGGCTGTGCTGGCCGGCCACCGCTTCCCGTTCCGTTGGAACCCCACCCACAACGCCCGCGTCGGCCTGCTCCCCCGGCACGGCACCGCTGCCGACATCACGTGGTGCACGGTGGAGCCATGCTTCGTCTTCCACGTCGCCAACGGCTACGACACCACGGACGGGCAGGTGGTCCTCGACGTCATTGCGTACGAGACGGTGTTCGCCTCGGCCGGTGGCGGCTTCGACGCACCCGGACGGCTGGAGCGCTGGACCGCCGACCCCACGACGGGGCGGGTCGATCGGCAGATGATCGACCCCGCGGCGCAGGAGTTCCCCCGGATCGACGAGCGCCTATTCGGGCGGCCCCACCGATACGTCTACACGGGCTCAGTCCCCGCCGACGGCAACACGCAGCTCGTCGGCGCGACACGGCTCTACAAACACGATTTGGCGACCGGGGAGCGGCGCACGCACGAGTTCGGCGCCGCCCGTGTCCCGGGTGAGTTCGTATTCGTGCCGGCGGGGCCAGAGGCTGGCGAGGACGAGGGGTGGCTCGTCGGGCTCGTCATCGACACGGCGAGCGACACGACGGACTTCACCGTCCTCGACGCGCACGCGTTCGAGGCGCCGCCCGTCGCTACAGTCCACCTCGGGCATCGGATCCCACCAGGCTTCCACGGGAACTGGTTTCCAAAGCATTGCGCCGGGTGACTGTTGCCGGGCTCTTGGGGCGCCGGGGCGCGTTCACGTGCAAGAGCGTGCGATAGCCCACCTCGCCGCCCTCTGATGCAGCGGGCGTGGATCGGCTCATTTGCGTCGGGCTGGAGGATCTCGTCGAGCAGGGTGGCGCGCTCGTCGCTGAGTTTCCGGCAAGCGATCCGCCCCGGCCGGGACGGCGAGCCGGCATCGGTTGATGCCGAAATCTGCCGCCCGCGCGGATCAATGAGATCAACCGCAGGGTCGCCGTAGCCATAGCTTGAAGGCTCAGACGAAGACCGGGACACCCGGCTTCACTCACGCTCAAAGAACTAGAGATACTTGAGCCATGCGATATCGTGTCGAGCCGCCTTGACGCGCGAGAACCATGCTGTCGGCCAATAGAGTGGCGCGATCAGTCCGACATACCAGAGGACCACCCAGCCATAATTCGCGACGCCGAACACGGCGCCCTGCGTCGGCCCCCAGATGGCGACGGCGCCATGGTACAGGAGCCGCAGAATCGTGAGGTGGAGCAGGTAGAAGAACAACGGCGCTCCGCCGAACACCGCCAAAGCCGCGACGACCGAAGCTTCGCGCATCCGTTCCAGCGCGACGAGGAGCAGCGCTCCGATCCCGAGCGTCAGCAGCAGGAACAGCAGCGATGGCGGATACTTCGTGAGCGCGAGGAAGCTCATCGTGGTCCGGAGCGCATCGCCTTCGACCGCGAACCAGGGCTTGTCGCCGTAGCCATTCACCAGCCGCAGCACCGCGAACGCGACGAGCATCAAGCAGCAAAGAGCCATGAACCGGCGCTCGCGAGTGCGTTCCGCGACGCTCGGCAGGAACCACGGGCCGATCGCATAGCCGAGCACGATCACGCCGATCCATGGGATCACCGGATAGGTCGTCTTGGCGACCAGACCCAACGGCAACGCGATGACGTCGCGTTGGTGCAGCATCGCCCAGACCGGGAAGAGCGGTTGATCCGGCTGGAGGTGGAGAGGGTCGAGGAGGTTATGGCTGCAGACGATCAACAGCCCGACCGCGAACAGAGCCGGGCGTGGCAGACCGATCAGGGCCGCCAGGACGATCATGCAGACGCCGATGCACCAGATGACCTGCAGCCAGAGCGTCGGACTGGCCACGCCCCAGTACAGTTCCGACAGGTAGAGGACCTCCAGCGCCATCAGCACGAGGCCACGCTTCAGCAGGTAGGCCCGCGTCTCGGCCAGCGTGTGCCGGGTACCGAACAGGAATGCGGCAACGCCGGTCAGCGCGATGAAGATGGGCGCGCACAGGCTGACGACGAGGCGAGCCAGGGCCACGGCCGGCAGGGCGGTTCGGGCGTCGATGGGGTCGGCCACGGGCACGTGCAGGAACCAGGTCTCGCGCAGGTGGTCGAGGAGCATCAGCACCATCACCAGCCCGCGCAGGGCATCGATGGAGCCGATGCGGCCTGACGCGGCCGGTGCGCACGCCGACACCTTGGACGTTCCGGGATGCATCCTCATCAGAACCGTGCCGTCATGCTCACGGTGACCCGCCGAGGCTCGCCGACGCCGACCCAGAAGGTGTTGTAGGAGCGCTCGTAGGAGGTCGCGTCGAATATGTTGTCGACGTTGAGCCCGAAGCGCAGGTTCTCGTAGCGGTAGTAGGCCAGCGCGTCCGTCAGGATGTAACCCGGCAAGCGGAAGCTCTCGACGCCGGTGTCGCCGAGCCGCGAGCCGACCGCCCGGAACCCACCGCCGATCCCAAAACCCTTCCAGTCGCCCGCCTGGATCTCGTAGATGCCGAGCAGCGAGCCGCTGTGGCGCGGGATGTTGAGCAGCGGCGAGCCGACCCGCAGCACCTCGTCGCGGGTGACCGCCGCGTCGATGAAGGCATAGCCGCCGATCACCCGGAACTCCGGCGTGACCTGCCCGACCAGGCTGACGTCGAAGCCCTGGCTGCGCACCGCCCCGGCGGCGATCTGGAAGAAGAAGTCCGCCGGGTCGGTGGTGAGCACGTTCTCCTTCTCGATGTGGAAGGCGGCGGCCGTCACGCTGAGGCCGTCGAACAGGTCGAGCTTGGCCCCGACCTCGTAGGCGAACCCGGTCTCGGGCGCGAAGGGCCGGGACGCGCTGTCGAAGCCGGTGTTCGGGCGGAACGAGGCGGCGACGTTGCCGTAGAGGGCCAGGAACGACAGCGGCTGGTAGACGAGGCCGGCGCGGGGCGAGAACCCGGTGCGGTCCTGCTCGGTCCGTTCGTCCGCGACCTTGTCCCGGAAGGTCTGGTTGTAGAAGTCGGTGCGGTTGCCCAGCAGCAGCTTCCATTCCGGGCTGAGCGCGATCTGGTCCTGGAGGTAGACCGCCGTGTTGCCGACGTTCTCGCTGGCGCTGTAGCGGCGCGTGAACGGAGGCTTGGCCTGCCCGTAGACGGGGTTGAACAGGTCGATGGCGAAGGGGTCGAGGCGCGGGGTCGAGCGCAGCAGGTTCTCGGTGCTGTTGTAGCGCTCGTGCTCCAGGCCGAGCAGCAGGGTGTGGGCGATGGGCCCGGTCTCGAAGCGCCCGACGAGTTCGGCCTGGCCGATGGCGACGCCCCAGGTGAAGTCGTGCCGGCGGAACTCGCGCAAGAGCGTACGCCCGTCGTCGAGGATGCCGGTCGCGCCGGTCTGCAGGCCGGTCAGGCTGCCGGTGTTGAGGTGGGTGGCGACGCGGAGCTGCCAGTCGGTGTTGAAGGCGTGCTCCAGCCGCACCTGCAGGAGCGCGCTCTCGGACACGGAATCGTCGCCCGGCTCGCCGAAGAAGCGCGAGCGCGGGACGAGGCCGAGGCGATTGTTCACCGCGACGGTGCCCCGGTCGAAGGTCTGGCGGTTGCGCAGGTACTGCGCCTCGAACGTGATCTTGGTGTCGGGCGTGACCTGCCAGCTCACCACGGGCGCCAGGAGCACCCGGTCGCCGCCGACGAAGTCGCGAAAGCTGTCCTGGCGGGCGAGGACGCCGTTGAAGCGGTAGAGCACGCTGCCGTCCTCGCTCAGTGCGCCGCCGGCATCGACCGTGGTGCGGGCGGTGCCGAAGCTGCCGAACAGCGTGCCCATCTCGACGAAGGGTCGGGCTACGGGCTGCTTGGTCAGGATGTTGACGGTCCCGCCCGGATCGCTGCGGCCGTAGAGGGCGCCGGCCGGGCCCTTCAGGACCTCGATGGACTGGACGTTCTGGGTGTCGGGGGCGCCGTTGTAGCCGCGGGCGATGTTGAAGCCATTGAAGAAGATGTCCTGGGTCGCGAATCCCCGAACGGAGTAGAGGGCGAGGTTCTGGGCGCCGAAGTCGTTCTGCTTTCCGACCCCGGGCACGTAATCGAGCGCGCGCTCGACGCGGGTCGCGGCTGTGTCAATCAGGACTTCCCGGGGGATCACGTCGACCTGCTGCGGCAGGTCGAGGCGGGGCGTGATCGTCTTGGTGCCGCTGTAGAGCTCCGGCACCCGGTAGGTCGGCGTGGCGGTAAGGGTACCCTCGACCGAGAGCGCGTCGAGAACCACGGCGGCCTCTTCGGACCGTGCGGCCTGCGCGGTGGCAAGGGAGGGAAACGCACAGGCGAGCGCCAGCACGGGCAGGATCGGGATCGACGCGGAACGGGACAAAGCGGACGGCCTCGGGCAACGGCAGTGGCACGTCACCGCGAACGAGGCCGAAGCCATACGCACGCGCATGCTTCCGCACCCGCCGGGGCACCCCGCCCAGCGCGTTTCGCGTGTGACCACGACTGACGGCAGGTCTCCTGGCTCGCGGGTCGTCGCCGCCTCACCGTCTTCCCGGGCGAGGCCGCCCAGTGACGTGGTGGTGAGAAAGCTCGCCGCTTACAGTTGCGGGGGCAGCCGCGGCATCGGACTGACCCTCATGGGTTGGTCCTCACCGCGTTCCCTTTTGATCCCCGAGGGGAACCGTCACGATTACCATCAGCCGCATTGCCGCATCGCGTCAACTCGAAAAGCAGGTTCTATGTACCGGTGTATCCAAGATGCGACAGCGCGGTTCCTTGGGCGGTCCTTAGAGTCTGTCCGAGATCATTGTGTTGTTTGGCAGAGCTTTCATGTCATCAGGCGGATTGAGGCGAGCAAGAGGAAGGCGCGGGCTGTGCGTGAGCGGCATTCCCGGTCCTTGGCCAAGCGCCGACACCGGTTGAGCCAAGCAAACGTTCCCTCATCCTGAGCCTGTCGAAGGATCGACGATCCAGCGCTTGGGCGGCACGACGAAGCCCTTGGCCTAATCGGAGCGCTTGACGATCGTCAGCCTGAGCCGACGGCATGCCCGGCGCAGTCCGGCCTTAAACGCCGGCCCCTGATAGCCGCCGTCCGCGTACAGCCGCAGCAGGAACCGGCAGCAGGCCACCCACGCATTCGGGGCCGGAACTCGATGATCGGGCTGGCCTGTACGCGCGCCGACAAACTTCGCGCGCCCAGGCCGACACACAACCCTCGCCTGCCGACAGACTTCCCGCGCTCTCGCAGGTCAGTCCCGCACCACCACCTTGGTGCCGACCCGGACCCGGTCGTAGAGATCGACCACGTCCTTGTTGGTCATGCGGATGCAGCCCGAGGATACCGCGGCGCCCATCGTCTCGGGCTCGTTCGAGCCGTGGATCCGGTAGAGCGAAGAGCCGAGATAGAGGGCGCGGGCGCCCAGCGGGTTGTCCTGGCCGCCGGCCATGAAGCGCGGCAGGTCCGGGCGGCGGGCCAGCATCTGCTGCGGCGGGCGCCAGGCCGGCCATTCCTTCTTCATCGTCACCGTCTTGGTGCCGGACCAGGAAAAGCCCTGCCGGCCGACGCCGACGCCGTAGCGGATCGCCTCGCTGTTCCCGAGGATGTAGTAGAGCCGGCGCTGGCGGGTGGAGATCACGATGGTGCCGGGCTTCTCGGTGCTGTTCCAGCCGATCGTCTCGCGCGGGATCGCCTGGCTGCGGAAGACGTTCAGGAAATCCGCGAGCGGCCCGCTATCGATCGGGCCGGCGGAGGCGGGCGCGCTCCCCAGCAGGGCGCCTGCGAGCGCGAGCATCGCGATCCGTCTCGACATGGTCTGTCATCCTTTCACTTTGCCGGTCACTTGGCCGATCGCTTGGCCGGTTCTTGCCGACGGCGTCGGTCGTCGCGGCCGTGCCGCGATCCCTCGGGCGAACCGGCCCGGACTTCGCGGCGAGGTTGAGGCCGGCCGGGGGGCGCGGGCGAGTCGAGGCCTGCCTGTGTGCTCCGGGCAACACCGCGAGCCGGCGCGACGCCGTGGGTGATTGCGCCGGGGGACGGCCATGCTTATCTCGGGATCGTGATCCGATCCGTCGCCCTTCTGGCCCGCCGCGTCGCGGGCCCGCCGGACCGCCTCGTCCGGAGCCTCGCCGTGCTGGCGATGCTCGTCGTCGCGGTGGCTGCGCTGATGGCCGCGCCCCGGCCGGCCCGGGCCGCCCCCGTGGCGGGCCCGGCCTGCTGGGTGACGAGCCAGACCGTGGCCGTCCTGTCGGATGCGCGCAGGGTCGAGACCCGTAAGGCGTCCGAGGCCCGCCGGGCGCTGTTCGACGGCATCGACTTGTGTCCGGCCGATCTCGAGGTCGTCGGCGAACTCGGGCTTCCGCGCCGTCCCGTGGAAGCACCGCGGCCGCGTCACGCCTCCGCCGCATCCTATGGTTATGCCCCGGCCGTCGCGCCGGCTTCCGGACCGGACGAAGCCCTGCACCGGCCGCCCCGGGCGGCCTGACCCGCGCCGCCGGCTGTCCGCCGGCCGCGCGCCCGATCGGCGCCGTGTCGGCGCGAGGACCCTCGTGCCGGATCCCGGATCCGGCGCAACGGTCCAAACCCTCGATCGTGCAGCATCGTCCGTCCGGAAGCCGGAACACCCCGTTCGGGGAGATGCGCGATCCGCCTCGACGAGGCGCGGCCCTTCAGCGCCGCGCCGGCCTCTGCAGACGCATGTTTTTCCAGGAGCGTCGGAACCCGTGACCCGCACTTCGTCCGCCCGATTCCCGTCCCCCGTCCGGCGCAGCCCGCCGCGCGCGACCGTCCTGGGGGCGGCCGCCCTGCTGGCGCTCGGCCTTTCGGCCTGCAACCCGAAGCAGGCGGCCGCGCCGACGCCGCCGGTGCCTGAGGTCGGCTTCGTCACGGTGACCCCGCAGGCGATCCCCTACCTGCGCGACCTGCCCGGGCGGGTGGCGCCGATGCGCATCGCCGAGGTCCGGTCGCGGGTCTCCGGCCTCGTGGTCAAGCGCCTGTTCGAGCAGGGCAGCCAGGTCAAGGAAGGCGACATCCTCTACAAGATCGACCCGGCCCCCTTCGAGGTCGAGCTGGCGAGCGCGGAGGCCGTGCTGGCCCGCCACGAGGCCGCCCTGGTGCTGGCCCGCCAGCAGGCCGACCGGCTCGAGACCCTGCTGACCCGGGCCACCGCCAGCCAGGCGCAGTACGACGCCGCCTTCGCGGGCAAGAAGCAGGCGGAGGCCGAGGTCGCCGGCGCCAAAGCGGCCCGGGACCGGGCGCAGCTCAACCTCGGCTGGACCGACGTGCGCGCGCCGATCACCGGCCGGATCGGCCGGGCGCTGCTCACCGAGGGCACCCTGATCGAGCCGGGCTCGACGGGGGCGCTCGCCACGATCCAGCAGCTCGACCCGATCTACGTCGACATCACCCAGTCGGTGGGCGAACTGAACCGCCTGCGCCGGGATCTCGCCAGCGGCGAGCTCGCCCGGCTGGAGGACAACACCGCCAACGTCCACCTGATCATGGACGACAACTCCCTCTACCCGCTGGCCGGCCGCCTGCTGTTCTCGGACGTCACCGCCGATCCGAGCACCGGCCAGGTGACCCTGCGGGTGCAGTTCCCCAACCCGCACGACGAGCTGTTCCCGGGCATGTACGTCCGCGCCCGGATCAAGCAGGGCATCGATTCCGACGCCATCGCGGTGCCCCAGCAGGCGATCCAGCGCACCGAGGACGGCCGCGCCGAGGTCTGGCTGGTCCGGGCCGACGACACGGTGATGCGCCAGCCGGTCGAGGTCGGGCCGGTGGTCGGGCAGAACTGGCTGATCCGGGACGGGCTCAAGGCCGGCGAGCGGGTCATCATCGACGGCGTCCAGAAGATCACCGCGGGCGTGAAGGTGAAGCCCGTGGACCAGACCCCGCTCCACGGCGAGGAGAGCCCGAAGCACGACGCCGACGAGGCCCCCGACGCGCCCGGCGACCAGAAGCCAAGTGACCAGAAGCTTGGCGCCCCGAATCCCGGCGACAAGGCGCAGGCCACGCCGCGCGCCGCCGCGGTCAACCGCCACTGAGCCCCGGGGACCACGCGCATGGCACGCTTCTTCATCGACCGCCCGGTCTTCGCCTGGGTGGTGGCCCTGTTCATCTGCCTGGGCGGCGCCCTGGCGATCCCGAACCTGCCGATCGCGCAGTACCCGGTGATCGCCCCGCCGCAGATCGCCCTGTCCACGGCCTATCCCGGAGCCTCGGTGGACAGCCTCTACGTCGGCACGACCCGGCTCATCGAGGATGAGCTGAACGGCGCGGCCAACATCATGAACTTCGAGTCGACCACCGACTCGTTCGGCTCGGTCAACATCACCGCGACCTTCCTGCCCGGCACCGAGCCGGCGCTGGCCTCCGTGGAGGTGCAGAACCGGTTGAAGCGCGTGGAGGCCCGCCTGCCCGCGGAAGTCCGCCAGCAGGGCATCCTGGTGGAGGAGGCCTCGGCCGCGACCCTCAACATCATCACCCTGATCTCCAAGGACGGGTCGATGGACGAGGTGGGGCTGGGCGACTTCCTGATCCGCAACGTCATCAACGAGATCCGGCGCATCCCCGGGGTCGGGCGCGCGACGCTCTACTCCACCGAGCGCTCGCTCCGGGTCTGGGTCGATCCGGACAAGCTGCGGGGCCTGTCGCTCAGCGCCGAGGACGTGACCGAGGCGATCCGCAACCAGAACATCCAGGTCGCCTCCGGCTCGGTCGGCGCCCAGCCGAGCCCGACCAAGCAGGCGGTCACGGTGCCGATCATCGTGAAGGGCCAGCTCGGCACCATCGAGGATTTCGGCGCGATCGTGCTGCGGGCCAACTCGGACGGCTCGAACGTGCGCCTGCGCGACGTCGCCCGGATCGAACTCGGCGGCGACGCCTACCAGTTCTCGACCCGGCTCAACGGCGGCCCGGCCGCCGGCATCTCGGTGACGCTGGCCCCGGACGGCAACGCGCTGGAGACGGCCCGCGCGATCCGGGCCAAGATGGTGGAGCTGTCGCAGTTCTTCCCGCCCGACCTGAAGTGGGACATCCCGTACGACATCACCCCGGCGGTCGAGGCCTCCATCGAGAAGGTGCTGCACACCCTGGTCGAGGCGGTGGTGCTGGTGTTCCTGGTGATGTTCCTGTTCCTGCAGAACATCCGCTACACCCTGATCCCCACCATCGTGGTGCCGATCGCCCTGATGGGCACGGTCACGGTGATGTGGATCTCCGGCTTCTCGGTGAACGTGCTCACCATGTTCGGCATGGTGCTGGCCATCGGCATCCTGGTCGACGACGCCATCGTGGTGGTGGAGAACGTCGAGCGGATCATGAACGAGGAGGGCCTGCCCCCCAAGGAGGCCACCAAGAAGGCCATGGAGCAGATCACCGGGGCGATCATCGGCATCACCCTGGTGCTGATGGCCGTGTTCATCCCGATGGCGTTCTTCCCCGGCTCGGTGGGCATCATCTACCGGCAGTTCTCGATCGCCATGGTCACCTCCATCGCGTTCTCGGCGCTGCTCGCCCTGTCGCTGACGCCGGCCTTGTGCGCGACCTTCCTGAAGCCGGTGGTCAAGGGCCACGGCCACGCCAAGGGCGGCGTGTTCGGGATGTTCAACCGCTTCGTCGATCGCGAGACCGCCCGCTACGGCCGCGGCGTCGCGGGCCTCATCCGCAAGTCCGGCCGGGTGATGCTGGTCTACCTCGCCCTGGTGGCGGGCACGGCCTACGCCTTCATCAACCTGCCGGAGGGCTTCCTGCCGGTGGAGGACCAGGGCTTCTTCACGGTGGACATCCAGACGCCGCCCGGCGCCTCCTACAACCGCACCCAGGAGGCCAACCGCCGGGTCGAGGAGCACCTGCTGGCGCAACCCGGCGTCGCCACCGTGACCATGCTCAACGGCTTCTCGTTCTCGGGGCAGGCGCCCAGCACCAGCCAGGCCTTCGTGACCCTGAAGCCCTGGAGCGAGCGCGACGCCAAGAACTCGGCCGCCGCCCTGGTGGCCGGGACCAACGCGGCCCTGGCGAACTACCGCGACGCCACCGTGGACGCCCAGGAGCCGCCCCCGGTGGACAACCTCGGCAACGCCGCCGGCTTCTCGTTCCGCCTCCAGGACCGGGCGAACCGCGGCTACGCCGCGCTGCTCTCGGCCCAGGACCAGCTGCTCAAGCTCGCGCAAGGCAGCCCGATCCTCCAGAAGGTGAAGATCGAGGGCCTGCCGCCGACCCCGCAGGCGGAGCTGATCGTCGACCGCGAGAAGGCGGCGGCGCTCGGCGTCAAGTTCGAGGATATCAACGCCACGATCCAGCTCAACCTCGGCTCGGTCTACACCAACGACTTCCCCAACCGGGGCAAGATGCAGCGCGTCTACGTCCAGGCCGAGCAACTCCAGCGCATGAACGCCTCGGACATCCTCAACTACGCGGTGAAGAACGCCGGCGGCACGATGGTGCCGATGTCGTCCTTCGCGGAGCTGAAATGGGGCATGGGGCCGAGCCAGATCGTCGGCTTCAACGGCTACCAGTCGGTGCGCATCACGGGCGAGCCGAACCCCGGCTACACCTCGGGCGACGCGATCAACGAGATGGAGCGGCTGATGCTGCAGCTGCCCAAGGGGTTTGGCTATGCCTGGACCGGGCAGTCGTTCCAGGAGAAGCAGGCCGGCAGCCAGGCCAGCCTGCTGCTGGCGCTCTCGGTGCTGATCGTGTTCCTGTGCCTGGCCGCGCTCTACGAGAGCTGGGCGATCCCGGTCTCGGTGCTGCTGGTGATCCCGCTCGGCGTGATCGGCGCGGTGGCGGCGGTCTACCTGCGCGGCATGCCCAACGACGTGTACTTCAAGATCGGCCTGATCACGATCATCGGCCTGTCGGCCAAGAACGCGATCCTGATCGTGGAGTTCGCCAAGGACCTCTGGAAGCCCGGGACCTCGGTGATCCAGTCCGCCATCGAGGCCTCGACGCTCCGGTTCCGGCCGATCGTGATGACCTCGCTCGCCTTCATCTTCGGCGTGGTGCCGCTGGCCATCGCCACCGGCGCCGCCTCGAAGAGCCAGCAGGCGATCGGCACCGGCGTGATGGGCGGCATGATCACCGCCACCGTGCTGGCGGTGTTCTTCGTGCCGGTGTTCTTCGTGGTGGTGATGCGCCTGTTCCGGCGCAAGGCCGTGGCCGACGGCGAGCGGGGCGCGGGCGAGGCGGCGGCGCATCGGCCGCACCACGCGGCGGCGGCCGAGTAGGGGCGGGATCGGGCGCCTGAACCGCGACGCGTTTTCCCTCCCCCCTCTGCGGGGGAGGGTGGCCCCCGAAGGGGGTCGGGCCGGGACGAAGTCCCGCAAGAGGGGAGCGACGGTGCAGAACCGGACTTTGCCCGTCATGCCGGTCGCGCCCTTTGCTGAACCCGGGCTCCCCTCTCCCGACC